>NZ_OMWA01000001.1 GCF_900314615.1 uncultured Methanobrevibacter sp.
GCAAGTATTTCCAACCCTCGTGACTTAGGTCCTAAATATCCTAGAAGACCAGATGATATATTTAGAAGAACTGTAAGAGGAATGTTACCTTTCAAAAAATCCAAAGGTAAAACTGCATACAAAGGATTAAAAGCTTTTGTTGGCGTACCTGCTGAATATGCAGATGCAGAACTCACTTCAGTTCCTGAAGCAGAATATAAAAATATTAAAAAAGGTATCGAATTAGGAGAAATCTCCAAACTTTTAGGAGCTACCTTTTAGATATATGGATGTGTGATTATGGTTAAAGTTATTCATACAAGTGGAAAACGTAAAACAGCTATCGCAAGGGGTACTGTTAGAGAAGGAACCGGTAAAGTAAGAATCAACAGAGTTCCTTTAGAACTTTATTCCCCAGAGCTTGCTAACTTAAAATTACAAGAACCATTAACTTTAGCTGGAGATTTAGCTAATGAAGTGGATATTAATATCCATGTTGTTGGTGGTGGAGTAATGGGTCAAGCTGAAGCTGCACGTATGGTTATTGCAAAAGGACTCGTACAATGGTCTCAAGATATGGATTTAAAAGAAAAATTCACTCAATATGACAGAACCATGTTAGTAGGTGACCCAAGACGTTCTGAACCTAAAAAATACGGTGGTCCTGGAGCAAGAGCACGTAAACAAAAAAGTTACAGATAAACTCTGTAATTTTAAATTTTATTTAAATTAAAAAAAGATGATATAAATGATTCCTATTAGATGCTTAAGTTGTGGAAAACCAGTTTCTTCTCATTTCGATGAGTATACAATAAGAATGATTGGTGGTAAACAGCTATTTCATGAATTAGAAGATCGTGATTTAGTTGGTGCCTTTATGGAACAATTAACTATTGAGAAAAAAGAAGCTAATGAAATTCTTTCTAACTTAGGATTACGTGGCAATTACTCTGGTGATAAATCTAAAGATGTTTTAGATGAATTAGGTTTAACCAGGTACTGTTGTAGAAGAATGTTAATTTCTCATGTTGAAACATGGGATTAACCGGTTTAGGGATTTTATATTTGAATATAATCTTGGTAAAATATATGCCTAAAAATGGAAGTAATATTCATGAATGTTGAAAAAAAATTAACAAGGTTTGAAAGGGCTAGACTTCTTGGAGCTAGAGCAATTCAAATATCCATGGGTGCCAGACCTTTAGTTGAAATAACTGACTCTCTTGACCCAATTGATATAGCTTATGAGGAGTTAAAAGCTGGAGTTTTACCATTAGATGTTATTAGAGATGAATAAATAGTTTATCTATTTATTCCCAAATTTATTTAAAAAAAATAAAAAATACCAACATAACTCTATAAAGAAACTTACTGATTTTTTAAAGAGTATAGATTATATGGTAATAAATTAATTGACACTGAGGTGTTTTTTTTGGATAGTATAATAGAAGATGTCCAAGTTCGTAAGATTTTGGATAG
Source organism: uncultured Methanobrevibacter sp. (assembly GCF_900314615.1). Taxonomy (NCBI): domain Archaea; kingdom Methanobacteriati; phylum Methanobacteriota; class Methanobacteria; order Methanobacteriales; family Methanobacteriaceae; genus Methanobrevibacter; species uncultured Methanobrevibacter sp. The sequence continues at coordinate 1,459 of NZ_OMWA01000001.1, forward strand.
CAGAGGAAACCCAACTATTGAAGTAGATGTAGTTACTTGGAATGGTTTTGGTAGAGCTGCTGCACCAAGCGGGGCAAGTACCTGTTCTCGTGAAGTTGTATCTTTTCCAGATGGCGGAGTGGATGTAGTAGTCCGTGAAATGGAAGATTTTATAGCTTCAGAATTAATTGGTATGGATGCTAATGATATTAACACCATCGATGAAGTCTTAAAAGAGATTGATGGTACTGATAACTTAGCGGCTATTGGGGGAAATACTACTGTAGCTATTTCTATGGCCGTAGCTAAAGCCGCTGCACAATCTTATAACATGCCACTATACAAATACATTGGTGGTCACTTAGTTAATGAATTACCATTCCCTTTAGGAAATATGATGAATGGTGGTGCACATGCGGGCGTAAATGCACCTGATATCCAGGAATTTCTGGTAGTGCCTACTGGAGCTAATAGCGTTGTCGAAGCTGTTTTCGCAAATGCTAGTGTTCATAAAAGACTAAAAGAATTAATTCAGACTAAAGACTCTAACTTTACTGGTGGTAAAGGTGACGAAGGAGGATGGGTGCCTAACATAACCAATGATGCTGCTTTGGAAATTCAGGCTAAAGCATGTGAAGAGATTGGCGATGAATTAGGTATTGAGATTAGACCTTCTTTGGACATGGCAGCTTCTGAACTATGGAATGCAGATGAGCAGAAATACGTTTATGCTCAAGATGGTGTTAAAAGAGACACCGGCGATCAAATTGATTTCGTAAAAGATATTATCGATACTTATAATATGTTTTATGTAGAAGACCCATTTGATGAATCCGATTTCAATGGATTTTCTGAGTTAACCTCAAAAGTGGGTGAAAAATGTTTAATTTGTGGCGATGATTTATTTGTAACTAATAAGGAATTATTAGCTAAAGGAATCGAAACTAAAGCTGCAAATGCTATTATCATCAAGCCTAATCAGATTGGTTCATTATCTGAAACTTATGCTACTGTAAAACTGGCAAAAGAAAATGATATTATTCCTGTTGTATCACACAGGTCTGGTGAAACCACTGATGAGACTATTGCACATTTGGCTGTTGGTTTATCATGTCCAATGATTAAAACAGGAGCCATCGGCGGTGAAAGAATAGCAAAATTAAATGAACTTATTCGCATCGAAGAAGAACTTTTAAATCCACAGATGGGTAAATTTTAAGAAAAAATACATGGAGATTATACGATGTCAAAAGTAATACTTGATTACGATAAATGTGATGGTGCTGACTGTGCAGAATGTGCTGATGTTTGCCCAATGGAAGTTTTAGTACTCGAAGGAGATAAAATAGAAATTCACAATCCTGAAGACTGCAGTTATTGTGAAGTATGTATGGATGTATGTCCAAACGAATGTATTCAAATTGAAGATGAAGATTAAATTAGATAAAAGGTGATTATTAATGGCTAACGAACTTTTAATTGACTTAGATAATTATTTAGCAGCAGGTTTACATATCGGAACCCAACAAAAAACAAGTGATATGGAAAAATACATATTCAGAGTAAGATCTGATGGTTTATACGTTTTAGATATTCAAAAAACTGATGAAAGAATCAGACAAATTGCAAAACTTTTAGCAAAATACGACCCGGAAGATATTTTAGTAGTAGCTACCCGTCAATATGGTCAAGCTCCTGTTAAAAAATTCGGTGAAATTACCGGAGCAAAAACCATTCCTGGCAGATTCATCCCTGGTACTTTAACCAACCCAAATTATGCTAAATTTATCGAACCAAAAATTATTGTTGTAACTGACCCAAGATCAGACGCACAAGCAATTTTAGAATCCAAACAAAACGGTATTCCTGTTGTCGCATTATGTGATACTGAAAACTTACTCAGTTTTGTTGACATTGCTGTACCTGTAAACAACAAAGGTAGAAAAGCTATTGCATTAGTTTACTGGTTACTCGCTAGACAAATTTTAAGAGAAAGAGGAGATATTCCTGAAGACGGTGACTTAGATATAGAACCAACCGACTTTGAACTTAAATTCTAAATGATTTAAATGATTAGAAAACCTGCTGTTGCTGGAGCGTTTTATCCGGATAATCCTGATATTCTTAAAAAAACTATTGAGGATTGTTTTTTAGACAAAAGAGGTGTTGGTGAAATACCAACGCTTAATTCTTTTGATGGTCTAGATTATCCTTTAAACATTATGGTTCCGCATGCAGGTTATCAATATTCTGGTGCAATAGCCAGTCACGGCTATTGCAAATTAGTTCAAAATGGTTTTCCGGAAGTATTTATTATTCTAAGTCCTAATCACACTGGTTTGGGCAGTGAAGTTTCTGTTTTTAATGAAGGCGAATGGATTACTCCGTTAGGTAATATTGAAGTTGACGGGGAATTTGCAGATTCAATTATTTCACATTCAGATATTGCATCTGCAGATTTCATGGCTCACATTCGTGAACACAGCATTGAAGTTCAGCTGCCTTTCCTACAGTATTTTTCAAATGATTTTAAAATAGTTCCAATTACTATGGGATCCCAGTCATTTTCCGCTTCAAGCGATTTGGCAAAGGCAATTTTTGATGCTGCAAATGAATTGAACAAGTCTTATGCAGTTATTGCAAGCACTGATTTATCCCATTTTAACAATCAGGAAAAAGCTAATAAAGTGGATAACTTTGTTCTGGAAGATATTGGAGAGATGAATGAATTCAAACTCTTTGAAGAAGTTGTTCAGTATAACATTACCATGTGTGGTTACGGTCCGGTAATTACAACCATTTATCTTTCAAAAATGTCAGATAAAAACAGTTGTGATATATTGTCCTATGGGACAAGTGGAGATGTTACCGGAGACTTTACTTCTGTTGTCGGGTATGCTTCAGGTATTTTTAAATAAGGTGTGCATATGATAGCAAAGGCCTCAGCTCCTGCAAAAGCAATATTATTTGGTGAACATTCAGTTGTTTATGATGAACCTGCTATTGCCGGTGCTGTTAATAAAAGAGCTTACATTACAGTTAAGGAATCTCAATGCGATAAATCTATTTTTAGAGCACCTAATATTAATTTTGAAGCGGAATTACTTACCCGAGAAAAGAAATATATTTTAAGAAAAGGAAAACCAGGTATTATTCGATATATTTTGGAATCTCTTTATAGAGTTCACGACCACACTCCAATAGACATTACCCTAAATTCCAACGTACCTATCGGCTCAGGATTAGGGTCATCTGCTGCAGTTACAGTAGCTACTCTGGCAGCATTATACCGATATCACAATATTCGTTTTAACAAAAAATCTTTAGCTCATGATGCTCACATGGTTGAACAGGCAGTTCAGGGAGTTGCAAGTCCTTTGGATACTTTAGTATCTACCTATGGTGGCCTTGTATATTTATCCAGAAATAAGCAGGTTGAGCATTTCAATGTTAATTTTAATGTTCCGTTTGTTGTTGGTTTTACCACAAAACACGGAAACACAGGAAAAATGGTTAAAGATGTAAGATCTCTTAAAAATAGAAATCCTAAAATCATTAATCCAGTAATATCCTCAATGGGTAATTTGACCAATTATGCAAAGCAGGCTATTTTAAAAAGAGACTTTAATAAAGTTGGGGAATTGATGAATATTAATCATGGATTTTTAGATGTTTTAGGAGTTAATACTTTAGAATTATCTAGAATGGTTTATAATGCAAGGGAAGCTGGAGCTATAGGTTCAAAAACTACTGGTGCCGGTGGAGGAGGCAGTATTATTGCTCTTTGCCCTGGAAAAGTGGAACAAGTGGCAGAAGCTATTAATCGTGATGATAATGTTTTAAAAATCCGTTTCACACGTAAAGGAGTTTCTTCAAGGGTGTACAAGTGATTTTATGATTATTTTAAAAATTGGTGGCAGTATTTTAACAAATAAAGACTCATCAAAAAGTGAAGTTGATGAGGAATCTTTGAAAAGAATTGCATCCGAAATCAAATCTTCTCTTGATAATGAAAATAAAGAATTGATTATTGTACACGGTGCAGGTTCTTTTGGACATCCTCCTGCCAAACAATACAGAATCGGTGAAAAGTTTGCAGAAGATGAATATCCTGAAAAAAGAATTGGTTTCAGTAAAACTCAAAATGCCGTTAAAAAATTAAACATGCTAATTTGTGAAGCTTTCATTGATGAAGGTTTGCCTGTTGTTGCAATTCCAGCATCAAGTTTTATGAGCGCTGCAAATAAGAGGATTACTGAAGGAAATCTGGATTATTTCAGTAAATATTTAAGTAAAGGATTTATTCCTGTCATTTATGGTGATGTTGTTTTAGATTCTGAGCTGGAAATATGTGTAATTTCCGGAGACCAGTTAATACAATATCTTGCAAGGAATCTCAATCCGACTCAGGTGATTCTTGGGACTGATGTCGATGGAGTTTACAATAAAAATCCTAAAACTCATGATGATGCAATATTTTTTGAGAAATTCTCCTCACTTGAAGATCTGGATACATTAGAAGGAACAACCAATGTGGATGTTACTGGTGGAATGGTTGGTAAAATTAAAGAACTTTTATATTTAGCTGATTTAGGAATTGAATCTAAAATAATAAATGCTGAAGTTAAAGATAATATTTTCAAAGTATTGGAAAATGAAGACGTTAAAGGAACTGTAATTTCAAGGGGAAATTAAAAGTATGATTTCAGATAGAAAATTAGAGCATTTATTAATTTGTGAAAATTATGATGTGGAGTTTAAGAATAAGACTACAGGTTTTGAAGACATTGAACTGATTCATAATGTCCTGCCTGAAATTGATAAAAATGAAATAGATTTATCAACTTCTGTTTTTGGTAAAAAATTAAACTCCCCTTTATTTATTACTGCAATTACTGGAGGACACCCTGCAGCAAAACCTATCAATAAGGAATTGGCAATTGCAGCTGAAAGCAATAATATTGCTTTGGGAGTTGGTTCCCAAAGGGCTGCATGTGAACATCCTGAACTTGAAGATACTTATACTGTTGTTCGTGAAAATGCACCTGACTGTTTACTGGTTGGTAATATTGGTGCTCCTCAACTTAATTTGGCTGAAAAAGCTGTTGAAATATTGGATGCAGATATTTTAGCAATTCATTTAAACCCTCTTCAGGAATCAATTCAACCTGAAGGTGACTTGGATGCTAGAGGTTATACTAATTTAATTAATCAGATTACAGAATCTGTAGATATTCCTGTTCTGGCAAAGGAAACCGGCTGTGGAATTTCTGGAGAATCTGCAAAAACTTTAGTTGATGCAGGTGTTGATTTTATTGACATTGAAGGTGCCGGCGGAACAAGCTGGGCGGCTGTTGAAACATACCGTGCTGAAGACAAACATTTCGGAGAAATATTCTGGGATTGGGGAATTCCTACTGCTATCAGTACTGTTGAAGTAACCAATGCAGTTGATGTTCCTGTCATATCCTCCGGTGGTATAAGGAATGGTCTTGAAGCAGCTAAAGCTATTGCTCTTGGAGCAGATGCTGTTGGAATGGCTTTACCTTTCCTTAAAAATTGTACATCACAGGATCAACTTAACGAATTTATTCACAGATTTAATGATTCTTTAAGGATTGCAATGTTCTTAGTGGGGGCTAAAAATATAGAAGAATTAAAACAAAGCAATCTTGTTATACATGGAAAAACAAGGGAGTGGCTCAATGAAAGAGGAATTAACACTAAAAATTATTCAAGGAGATAAACAATGAGCGTAGAAGTAATCGCTATAGGCGGATATCAAGAAGTCGGGAAGAACATGACTGCGATTCGCATTGGTGAAGATGTTGTAATCTTCGATATGGGAATCCATCTTGATAGGATTAGTATGCATGAAGATACTGATATTGATAGGATGCATAGCCTAGATTTAATTGAAAGAGGAGTTATTCCGGACGATACATTAATGAAAGATGTTGACGGTAAAGTTAAAGGAATAGTTTTCTCTCACGGTCACTTAGACCATATTGGTGCAGTTGCTAAATTGGCACACAGGTATGACGCACCGTTAATTGGAACACCATATACCGCAGCTTTAATTGAAAAACAAATTAAAGGCGAACGTAAATTCAAAGTAACAAATCCAATCAGACCTTTGAATCCTGGAAGCAAACTAAAATTATCTAAAGACATTACTTTGGAATTTGTTCAATCAACACACAGTATTCCTCAAGCGGTATTTCCAGTATTGCATACTCCGGAAGGAGTTATCGTTTATGCATTGGATTTTAAATTTGATAACCATCAGAAAGTTTCTCCACCGCCGGATTATAAAAGATTAAGGGAACTTGGAAGGAAAGGAGTTCTTGCTTTAATTGTGGAGACAACTAACGCTAAAAATTATAATGAAGTTAAAACTCATTCAGAAAGAATTGCAAGAAATATTTTAGAAGATGTAATGAAAGGACCTCTTCAAGAAAAGACCGGTATGATTGTTACCACATTTTCATCTCATGTTGAAAGGGTTCAGGCTATCGCAGACATTGCTAAAAAAAGCCATAGGGAAATATTTTTCCTTGGAAGGTCTATGGAACGTTTCTGCGGAATCGCACAAAAATTAGGAATTTTAAAGTTACCTAAGAATGCCAGCATCTATGGCTCTCCTAAAGCTGTAAATAAAGCTTTAATGAAAGCTGATGAAGATAGGGCAAACTATTTGCTTGTTACTACAGGTCACCAGGGTGAACCTGATGCACTGCTTCCAAGAATAGCAAACGGCAGAACTCCATTCAACATTAAAAAAGGAGATAACGTAATCATATCTGCACCTATTATTCCGAATCCAACCAATGCTGCAAACAGGCACATTATGGAAAGGAGATTGAAATTAAAAGGTGCAAGAATTTATCCGAATGCTCATGTTTCCGGTCACGCTGGAAGAGAAGACCACAGGGAATTCTTACGTATGTTAAAACCACAACATATTATTCCAGCTCACGGAGATTTATCAATGCTTGCAGCTTATGCTGAACTTGCTGAAGAAGAAGGATACAGAATAGGATATGATATTCATATTTTAAGAAATGCTCAGGCACAAGTTTTCAAAGGTTAAGAGGGATAAAAATGAGTGATGTAAAAGAAGTACTTGGTAATTATTCAACTGATATTACAAAAACAATTGAGGAAGAATTGGCTATTATTACTCCGGATAATCTTGCAGAAGCATCAGTTTATCTTACAAGAGCCGGTGGAAAAATGCTAAGGCCGGCTTTAACATTAATTACTGCTGAAGCTGTCGGGGGAAAACGTGAATCTGCACTAAAATCTGCAGCAGCTATTGAATTAATCCATACATTTTCACTTATCCATGATGATATCATGGATCAGGATGATATGAGAAGAGGAATGCCTTCTGTTCATAAAGTATGGGGTGAAGATGTTGCAATCCTTGCAGGAGATACCTTATTTTCAAAAGCTTTTGAAATTATCATTGGCAGTGAAGGAACCAGTTCAGATCAGAATAACAGGGCATTGGCCACCGTTGCAGATGCATGTGTAAAAATCTGTGAAGGTCAGGCTTTGGATATGGGTTTTGAAGAAAGATTTGATGTATCTGAAGATGAATATATGGAAATGATTTTCAAAAAAACTGGTGCATTAATTGCAGCTGCCACAAAAGCCGGAGCTATAATGGGTGGAGCATCTGACGAAGTTATTGATGCAATGTATGAGTATGGCCGTTTGATTGGTCTTGCTTTCCAGATTCAGGATGACTATCTTGACCTTGCTTCTGATGAAGAAACATTAGGTAAACCTATTGGTTCCGATATCGGCAAAGGCAAAATGACCATTATTGCAATAAGAGGTTTGGACAGTGACGATTCCGGAAGATTGCTTGAAATATTAAAAGCTGATGAAAATTCACAAGATGAGATAGATGAAGCAATTGGAATTTTAACAAATTGTGGTGCAATTGAATATGCTCGCAATTTGGCATTAGAATCTGTCGATAAAGCTAAAGAAGTACTTGAAATATTGCCTGATTCTTCAAGTAAACAGGTACTTTGTGACATTGCAGATTTTGTTCTTGAGAGAAAAGCTTAAATTCTCTCACTTTTTTTAATTATTTTCAAAAACAGTTATGATTCCGGATGTTTCCGGAATCACTTTTTGTATATACAACCTTTTTATATGTTAGTTTTGGCTTCGATTTGAAATTTCTATGTTTAGTAACAATAGTATATGAATTATTCAAGGAAGTGTTCTATGAATGTTTTCCAGATATTTATGATAGAAATTTCCGTGTTTGTGATAATACTTCGTATTATCGAATAGAATTATATTTAAAGTGATATATATCTTTTTTCTTTGAAATTAAAACAATTTTACTCAACCATATCAATTTTACTTGGTTGCGACAATTTCACTAAGAGGTGGCAAAACTTATTAACTTGTTATACACAGTATATTATTATGAAAGGAATTATCGGTGCTATAAGCGGAGACATTATCGGATCAACTAGGGAATTTAATTCAATAAAGACAAAAGATTTCAATTTATTTACAAGAAATTCTGTTTTTACAGATGATACTGTCATGACATTGGCCATTGCAAAATGGTTGTGTGAAGATAAGACTTCAAAGTATGTTTTAATTAAAAACCTGAAGATTTTCGGAAATAAATATCCTAATGCAGGATACGGCGGGATGTTTAGAAACTGGCTGGCTCAGCAATCACCTGAACCTTATGGGAGCTGGGCAAACGGTTCTGCAATGAGGGTATCACCATGTGCATGGGTCGCAGATTCTTTGGAGGAATCTCAAAGATTGGCTGAAATGTCTGCAGCAGTTACACATAATCATTCAGAGGGAATAAAAGGAGCTCTTGCAACCTCTGATGCAGTATATCTTGCAAGAATAGGTGCAGACAAAGAGGAAATCAGAGAACATGTTGAAGTTAGATATGACTATGATTTGTCTCGAAGTGTTGAGGAGATAAGGCCGTCATATTCATTTGACGTTTCATGTGCAGGCAGCGTTCCGGAGTCAATTATATGCTTTTTGGATGGAAATGATTTTGAAGATACAATCAGAAATGCTGTTTCTTTAGGTGGTGATGCTGATACTCAGGCAGCTATTGCAGGCTCAATTGCCGGTGCTTATTGGGATGTTCCTAAAAATATTGCATTTAACTCAATCCATCGTCTTGACTATCGTTTGCTGAATGTTTTCATTGATTTTGAAGAAAAATTCTTATGATTTTTTCTTCTTCTGTTTGTTTTTAATCTTTTTAAGCTGGTTTAAAAACCTCTCATCATAATTTTTAGCTATATCTTCGTATTTGTTCCAGATTCCGATAGCAGTTTCGGGAATAACATTTCGTTTGTCTTCACTGAATTTGGTATATGTGTGCATCATTTCTTTTGAATCGGAAATAATCAGTTTTACAAATGGAATGTCTGCTTTTTGAATTGGAATGTCTGCATCTTTAAATAAAGATATTATGTCGAATTCCTCATCGTTAATGTAGCAGAGAGGTGAAGCTAAAATATTCACTCTTAAATCAGATCTGTTTTTAAGTGCTTCAACTAATGCTTCTCCTTCACCCTCAAAGAGAAATCCTATTCTCATGTTAATTGAATTTTTAGCTCTTTTGATGATTTCCAGTTCCTGTGCAATTATCTTTTCAACACCATATATTCTCCAGATTGGTGCTTGTACCTGGCTCATACCGTTTTCATAAACATAGGTGAGTCTTGTTATTGTATCGTCGATTTCTGAATTCAATCTTTCTTTTTCACGTGTGAGAACTTCCACAGGTGATTTTACATTGTATGTAAGGGGTCTTCCGTCTTCGACTTCAATGTAATTTTTTTTGGCAAGTTCCTTCAGGACATCATAAATTTTACTTCTTGGGATGCCTGATTTTTCTGATATTTCAGTTGCTGTAGATGATATTAATGAAGTCAGGGTTACATATGCCTGAGCTTCATACATTGTAAGCCCTATTCCTTTTAGTGTAACTATATTCTCGTCCATGATTATATTATTATTCTGATTGTATATAAATTTGTAACTTTTACCCCTTAAAAAGTGACAAAATCTTTATATACTTTTCAAATCAATTTAAGAATATAACTATTTAAAGAGGTATTTATTATGGCAGAAAACGGCTTAGATATGTTTTGTTATCAATGTTCCCAAACTGCTAAAGGTACTGGATGTACTGTTAGTGGAGTTTGCGGTAAAAAACCAACTGTAGCAAGATTACAGGATAATTTAATCTTTACTATGAAAGGAATTAGTGCATACAACTACAATGCAAATGCTTTAGGAAAATTCAACCCTGAAATTGATGCATTTTTAACCAAAGGATTATACACTACATTAACAAATGTCAACTTTGACGTTCAGGATTTAGTGGCACTAGCTTTAGAAGCAGGTAAAGTCAGTGTAGATGTAATGAGATTACTCAAAGACGCTCACATTGAAGCTTACGGTGAACCACAACCTGTAGAAGTTAAAGTCGGAGCACAAGAAGGGCCGGCTATCATTGTAACAGGTCACGACTTAAAAGCATTAGAAGAATTATTAAAACAAGTAGAAGGAACAGACATTAAAGTTTACACTCACTCAGAAATGTTACCAGCTCACGGATACCCTGGCTTAAACAAATACGAAAACTTAGCAGGACAGTTAGGTGGAGCATGGCACGATCAAAGAACAGTCTTTAAAAAATACAATGCAGCAATTGTCGGAACCAGTAACTGTGTCTTACCTGCACTTGATGCATACAAAGAAAGAATGTTCACTATGGATGTAGCAAAACTTGAAGGAGTTAAAACAGTAGAAGATTATGATTTCTCAGAAGTAATTGAATGCGCTAAATCTTTAGGCGGATTAGAAGCTGAAGAATTAACCACAATTACTACCGGATGGAGTGCAGGAGCTATTGTAGAACACGCTGATGCAATCAAAAAACTGGTTGAAGAAGGTAAAATCAGAAGATTCTTTGTAGTCGGAGGATGTGACAAAGCAGCAAAACACAACGACTACTACAGAGAATTCGTACAGAACTTACCTCAAGACACTGTAATTTTAACATTAGCATGCGGTAAATACAAATTCAATGACCTGGATTTAGGAGACATTGAAGGAATTCCAAGATTACTCGATGTAGGTCAATGTAACGATACTATTGTTGCAGTTGATGTAGCATTAGCATTATGTGACTTATTTGACATGGAATTAAATGAATTGCCATTAACTATTGTTCTTTCATGGATGGAACAAAAAGCAGCTGCAGTTCTCTGGGCATTATTATACCTTGGAAAAACTGACATGTGGCTTGGACCTGTGCTTCCTGCATGGTGTAATGATGATATCATAAGTGTTTTAGTCGAAAACTACAACTTAACTCCTACTACTGGTGATGCTATAGCAGATATCAAAACCATTATGGGGGAATAAGTATGGAAGATTTAAAGTCAAAAGCATTAGATATTGAAAACTTAGTCAAATACGAAAAGGACAGTGTTGTCAGTCGTGAAGTAATTAAAAAGGAGCTCGGAACAGTAACATTTTTTGCCTTTGATCAAGGTCAGGGACTGTCCGAGCACTCAGCTCCTTTTGATGCAATGGTTCAAATTATTGATGGGGAAGCCGAAATTACAATTTCTGGTGTGAAAAACACAGTAAAAAAAGGCGAAATTATCATTATGCCTGCCAATGAACCTCATGCGCTTCAGGCTGTAAACTCTCCATATAAAATGATTCTGACCATGATTAAATCTGATTAGATTCATTTTATTTTCTTTTTTTTCAATCATTTAAACTCCAAAAATGTATTTTGTGTTTAACTTAAATTTGCAGTTCACTAATGCTGAACAATACTGCTTTGCCTGCAAGAAATACTCTATCTTCACTCATCTGACAATATAATATTCCACTTCTTTTTGATGCTTGTAAAGCAGTAATTTCATTTTTTCCTAATCTTTTAGCCCAGTATGGTGCGATGTGACAATGTCCTGAACCGCACACTGGGTCTTCAGGAATGTTTAATTTAGGTGCAAAAGACCTTGAAATACAATCATATTTGCTGTCTGGGGCGGTGATATGGACCAAAAGCCCATCAAGTTTTTCAATCTTTTCCAAATCAGGTTTAAAATTGATAATGTCTTCTGATTTTTCAAAAACACATAACAAGTCTCTTGATTTGTAAACCTCTTCTGGTTTAACTCCCAGTGCATCTGTAATCCTATCGGTAATTTCAATAGGTTTTAGTTCATATGATGGAAATTCCATTTCATACAGTTTATTTTTCTTTTTAACTGTTAAATTAACATTATCTTGAGTTTTAAATTTAACTTCATCTGTTTTTTCATAAAAATTAAGTATTACAAAGGCGGTTGCAAGTGTGGCATGTCCGCAGAGGTCAACTTCTCCTCCTGGTGTGAACCAGCGGATTTCATAGCAGTCATTATTTTTAACAGCAAATGCAGTTTCTGAGAGATTGTTTTCGATAGCAATATTCTGCATCAGCTCTTCTGAAATCCAATTTTCCAAAATGCAGACTGCTGCAGGATTTCCTTTAAAAACTTCGTCTGTAAACGCATCAACTGTGTACTGCTTCATTTTTTCCACCAGATCATTATCCAGTCCGCTTTGTCCTTAACGTTAAAGTACTTGCCGTCTTCATAGGTTAAAATTCTTTCCAGATATTCTTTCAGCATCTCTTTTTGCTCATCTGTGTAGATGTCCAGCCTGAACTTTCCGTTATCCATAGCTTCTTCAATGCTTTTGTATTCTCTGTAATTGTTCAGGTCAAATCTTTCAATGTTTGCATAGATTCCCATATTGAAAAGTATGTTGAAGAAATAATTATAATCGGGGAAATTTTCTGTTTTTATTCCAAGTTCCTCATCAAAATCCTTTTCTATCTTCTTGTTTTCAGGTCCGAAAATTGTTATGAAGACATATTTATTTGCAATCTGGTTCAATTCATTTAGAACTTCTTCAATAGGCATGATTCCATTTAGAGACCTTGAACAGACTACAACATCAGCATCTCCAATTTCTGAGTATTTTATCTCTTCAATAGGTTTTAAAATTGTTTCAATATTGTCAACGTTATTGTCTCTGGCTCTTTTTTCAAGATATTCCAGCATTTTTGGGGATGAATCAAGTCCTATAACTTTTTTAACTCTTTTGGCTATTGGTAGTGTTACAGAGCCTTCTCCACATCCAACATCCAGAACGGTGTCATTTTTATCCAATATTAATTTATCAAATAATGCGGTCTGATAGTCGTCGTTTCTAGTTCTTTTATAAAATCCCGGAGCAGCTTTATCCCAGTCTTTATCAATTTTGTTTTCAAGTTTTTCAGCCCAGAATCCTGCCCAGTCAACATCATTCGGATTTTCAATGCATTGTTTCATTATATCACCTTAAAATTCTTTTTTCATACATACAACCGTTTCATCATCCTTAAACTGGCCAAATTTTGGAATCTGTCTGTAATTAAGTTTCTCATATAATCTGATTGCGGCAGTGTTGTTTTTGCCAGTTACAATATATGAATATCGGTAATTGTTTTTAACGGCATGCTTTTCAAGCTTTTTAATAAGATTAAATGCAATACCTCTTTTTCTGTATTGTTTTTTCACGTAAACTCGTTTAAATTCCACAATATCATCACTGCACTGCCTGTAGCTGGCACATGCTACTGGATTGTCTGAATCTAAAAGAATTATCACTACATGGGGTTTTGTAAAATCATTATACTGTTTATATCTGTCCAGTTCATCGCCGATGCGCTTGTAATATCCGCTGTCCAATTCTTCAACAAGCCTGTGAAATCGCACATCTTTTTCATCAGTTAAAATAGTTTCAATCTTATTCATGTCTTTGTTTTGCCGGATAGGATGTTTTTATAGTCTTCGTAGTTTTCTTTTAGAAGTCTTGGAATATCCAGTTCATAAGGGCATTTGTCAACACATGCATAGCATTCTATACAGTTTTCTGTTTCCGCCATTGTCTTTTGCCATTCTTCGCTCAGGTGAGGTTCGGTCGGAAATCTTCTAACCCAAAGAGACATTCTGGCGCATGTACTGATTTTGATTCCTTCAGGACAGGGCATGCAGTAACCGCAGCCTCTGCAGAAGTCCACTCCTAATTCTTCTTTATCCTTTTCGATTTCTGATTTTAAATCATCATCCAGAACGGTATTTTCATCGTATGATAAAAATTCATTAAGTTCAGAGATTTTTTGAATTCCCCAGATTGGCAATACATTATCGAACTGGTTTAAGAATGCAAAACTGGCTTCGGAATTGGTAATTAATCCCCCTCCCATTGCTTTCATAGCAATAAAACCGACATCATATTCTTCACATTTTTTAACAAGTTCTATTTCTTCATCTCCGCTTAAATATGAGAACGGATACTGCAGGGTTTCATAAAGTCCGCTTTCAACAGCTTCATGGGCAAATGTAATTTTATGTGTAGTAATTCCAATGTGTTTGACCATTCCTTTTTCTTTTGCTTCAAGCATTGCCTGATATACTTCATCATTTTCGCCAGGAACAAATGAAATGTTATGGAATTGATATAAATCCAAATAGTCTGTTTTCAAACTTTTAAGTGAAGTTTCAAGATCGCTCCAAAATACTTCTGGTGTTTCAGCTGCAGTTTTACTTGCAAGCAGTAAATTTTCACGAGGTATATCTTCAAAAGCATTTCCCATCTTCTCTTCACTGTCAGTGTAAAAATGAGCAGTATCATAGAAGTTTATTCCGTTTTCATATGCTTTTTTAAGTATTTCCACTGCTAGGGGCATATCGCATCTTTGAATTGGAAGTGCTCCAAATCCATTTTTATTTACTTCAAGATTAGTTTTTCCAAGCCTCATTTTCATTTCAACCCGTTGTATTCTTAATGTTTATATATCTTCAATTAAATAAATAATATTACTTATTTTTTTAATTGAATTATTAAATTGTGATGATTAAATGAATGATTTAGAAGAAATTATCTATAAACATGCTTTACTCAATGCAGCTAAACATAAAGGATCTGCAAATCCTGGTGCTGTAATGGGTTCAATAATGGCTAATGAACCTGAACTCAGAAGCAAAGCAAAAGAAATCGGTCCGATGTCAGGTAAAATTGTAGCAAAAGTTAATGCGTTAACACCTGAAGAGCAAGCATCTGAAATGGAAAAATACGGCGTTGAAGTTGAAGATAAAAAACCAAAAGCCAAAGAAGTGGGACTTCAGGAACTTCCTGGAACTCATGAAAATATTGTTTTAAGATTTGCTCCTAATCCTAGCGGTCCGCTACATATCGGACACTCAAGAGCAGCAGTTCCAAATGCTGAATATGTAAAAAGACATAACGGTAAATTAATATTGAGAATTGAAGATACAGACCCGAAAAGAGTATTTGAACCTGCTTATGAAATGATTCCTGAAGATTTGGAATGGCTGGGAATCAAACCTGATGAAATAATTTATCAGTCTGACAGATTTGAAATTTATTATGATTACGCTCGCCAGTTAATTGAAAAAGGCGCAGCTTACATGTGTACCTGCGACGGTGCTACATTCAAGGAACTTAAAGATAACTGCAAACCATGCCCATGTCGTGACAATAGCGTTGAAGAAAACCTTGAGCTATGGGATAAATTTGATAAAATGGAAGCCGGTGAGGCAGTACTTAGAGTAAAAACTGATATTGCACATAAAAATCCTGCAATTCGTGACTGGGTTGCAATGAGACTGGTTGATGAAGAACATCCTCGTCTGGGTACAAAATACAGAATATATCCTATGATGAACTTCTCAGTTGCATTAGATGACCATTTAATGGGCTTGACTCATGTACTGAGAGGAAAAGACCATCTGGCAAATACTGAAAAACAGAAATACCTCTACGACCATATGGGATGGGATGTGCCTGAATATATCCATTACGGTAGATTAAAAATGGAAGACATTGCGTTAAGTACCTCAAAAGCTAAAGAAGGAATAGAAAATGGTACTTACAGCGGATGGGATGATCCAAGACTTGGAACCTTAAGGGCTATCGCAAGACGTGGAATCAACCCGAAAACAATCTATGATTTAATCACCGAGATGGGAGTTAAAATGGCAGATTCAGCTATAAGCTGGAAAAAGATTTACGGACTTAACCGTAATTTCATGGAACCTGTTGCCAACAGATACTTCTTCTGTGAAAATCCTGTAAAAATCACAGTTGAAGGTTATGGCGATGGTCCGGTCGATATAGAAAGGCCACTTCATGCAGACCACATGGACAGAGGTAACAGAATCCTGCCGTTTGATGGAGCAGCTTATTTGGCTGAAAATGACATCAACGACGGAATTGCAAGATTAATGGATGCTGTTAATGTTAACATTAACGGTGATGAAATTACTTATCATTCCACTTCTTTTGAAGAAGCCCGTGAAGTTAAAGCCAAAATCATCCAGTGGGTGCCTGTAAATGACAATGTCAACGTTAAAATTGTAATGCCTGACGCATCAACCAAGACCGGTCTTGGTGAAGCTGCTTTAAGTAATCTTGAAGTCGGAGATGTAGTTCAATTTGAAAGAGTAGGATTTGCACGTCTTGATGAAATCACAGATGACGAGTTAATATTCTACTATGCACATAAATAAGGTGATTTTGTGACTTTATTTTCCAATGGATTCGCAACTCTTCAGATGCCTGAAGATTTTGAAGCAGTTGCTACAAAAGATGAATTTAATGACATGTATCTGGTAAATACTAAAATACCAATGTCAATTAAGTTTTCAACTACTCCTACTTTAGTAGGACTTCCTGCTATTAAGGAAGATATTGAAAATAATATTAAAACAAACGATAAAATCAATTTGATAACTTCCGATTTTATAGCTATCAATGACGATATTTACTATATGATTGTCTCTTCATTTTCCGATGGTGAAAATGAGATTCGCAGAAACGAATTTTTATATGTTGAAGACAGTAACTTGTATATTTTTGAATATACTTATCCTTATGCTGATAGGGAATTGGATGATTTTTATTTAAATGTTATCCGTTCTTTAAAAATTATTGTTCCAAAATATATTGTTGAAAATGGTAGTTATAAATTGAATAAAGAAGAATCTCAATGATTTTTCTTTTAATCTCTTTTTTTTAAAAAATAGTGTGGTGTTTGGTAAAAAAGATATTTAGTATATCTTTTTCACGTCTTCAGGTTTAATTTTAATGTCTTTTCTTCTGTATCTTACAGAGATTTCATCACCGTTGATTGCATAAACCTGACTGGAATAAGTTTCTCCGTCATGTTTGAATATGATTTCATCTCCTTTTTTAAGAACCTCTTCTGAATTGTTGATTTGTATTTTAATGTTGTCTCTTGATGGTTTTGATTTAATCACATTGGTTTTTGGCTCAGCAACTTCAATTTTAGGAGCTGGGCTATTATGTGATTCAAATAATTTACGGGTATTTTCCTGTCTTATTGCTTCATCATAATCAGGTTCGTAATATTCTCCGAATTCATCATGAGTTTCATTGATGATTGGTGCATATTCATCTTCGTATTCGTTAACGTTTCTGATGTAGTTTTCTTCTAAATCAGCAATAGGATCAACTTCAGGCTCATGTTCTGGTCTTAATCTTTCTTTAACATCTTGGAAAAGTTTTGAACCTCTGATTGTATTTTTAATTTTATTTAAATCATTTCTGTAATCTAATTCATTGGCAGTTTCATCTTTAAACAGATTGGAATCATCTATTGGTGAGCCGAAGTTATCTTCACTTTCACCCACTTTTGTTGGTGTTTTAAGTGTTGGTTCTTTTATTTCTTCTTCAACACTTTCTTCCTGTGAATTTAATAAAGCATCAGTGATGTCATGGCTTTCTGAAATTTCTTCGATTTCTTTTTCTTCAACTTCCTGTGAAGCTGTAGTTATGGCTTCTTCAATGTCTTTTGGTGAAGCAACGGACGGTACTTCAGGTTTATTTTCACTTTCAGAAGCTTCTTCTTTAATAACATCTTCAATAGTTTCAACATCCAGAACCTCTTGAACGCTCTCTTCTTTAGGTTCTTCAGTTAATGCGTCTGCAATAGTTTCCTCTTTTGGTTTTTTAGTTATTGTGTCTGGGATTGTTTGTTCTTTTACTTCAGGAGTTACTGTTTTCTCTGAAGGTTCTGATTTTTCTTCACTTTCCTCAGAAATAATGTTTTCAATAGTCTCTGCTTGAGGTTTTTCATCTTCAATTACGTTTTCTATATTATTAACTTCTTCAGCATTATCAGGTTCTGATTCTTCGAGTATTTTTCCGATTTCCTCGTCAGCTAGAATTTCTTCGATGAGTTTATCTTCAATTTCCTCATTTTCTTTTCTTTTTCTAATGCTTTCTTTAAGTTCGTTTAACTCTTCATCTTCTTCATTGTTAATTCTCTGAGCTTCTTTTTCTCTTTCACTATCTTTTCTTTTAGATTCTTTGATTAATTCATCAATGGTAAATAAGTCTTTTAATTCGTGTTTTTCATTGTTGTCTTGAGTCATAATTTCTACCTGGTATTCTTTCATTGGTTCTTGAGTTTTCTTAATTTGATTTTCATAATTAATAAGTATCTGATTTTGAGATTCGTATTCGATATTTTTATAGTTGTTTTCTTCAACTTCTGTAATCGGATTATAATCTTCAATAACTTCTATTGAGTTAGGATCAGCCACATTCTCTTGAAATTGTTGGGAATAACTGGTGGAATGTTGTTGAGATGTATCCTCTGACCGGTTTGGCATTAAATTGTTAATAGATTCTTTAGAAAGAATTGGTTTTTCATCTTTTTCTAATTCTGCACCTCTATAATGTAATTTAACCAGTATGATGGCAATTACACCAATAATAAAAATTGTAATCCATAGTATAATTGTAGTTCCGTTCATTTTTCCCAACTTTTAAATTTAATTTATAGTATAATATATTATGTAAAATGCTTAATTTAAATATTTTCATGACTATTTAAATATATTGAAAATTTTCTTAATTTCTTAAAAAATAATTTAAAACTTATTATATCTATTGTAACGGGGTTTAATTAGCTTATTTAATAAATTAGCAGTATTATTTTGATTTTAAATTTTCAAAATATTTTTTTAATTTAATTCAAAATATGAATTTTTTGTGCATACATTCAATTTATATATTTTTAAATTATAATATAAATTAGATTAATAATTATGAGGAATCTATTATGGTTGTTAAAATTAATGAAAACTATCTTAAATTAAAAAGTAGTTACCTTTTTGTAGAAGTTGCAAGAAGGGAAGCAGAATTCAGAGAAGCACACCCTGATGCAGATGTAATTAAAATGGGAATCGGGGATGTAACAAAACCGTTAGCACCAGCTGTAGTAGAAGCATTTGGCAAAGCTGTAGATGAAATGGGAAATGCAGATACTTTCATGGGATATGGTCCTGAACAAGGTTACGAATTTTTAGCTGACGCTATTATCAAAAATGATTATGAACCGTTAGGCATTTCACTTGATACCAATGAAGTGTTTATCAGTGACGGAGCAAAATGTGATACAGGTAATATTCAGGAAATATTTGGCATTGACAATAAAATTGCTGTAACTGACCCTGTTTATACTGTTTATGTAGATACTAATGTAATGGCAGGAAGAACCGGCGAAATGGGTGAAGATGGAATGTATGAAGGTTTAACATACCTCAAATGTAATGCAGAAAATAATTTCGTCCCAGAACTTCCGGCTGAACCAGTAGATATCATTTATTTATGTTATCCTAACAACCCAACAGGCACTACTCTTACAAAAGATCAGTTAAAAGTATTTGTTGATTATGCAATCGAAAACAAAGCTATTATCTTATTCGATGCCGCTTATGAAATATTCATTAGAGAAGATAATGTTCCACACAGTATTTTTGAAATTGAAGGAGCAAAAGAAGTTGCAATTGAATTCAGAAGCTTTTCAAAAACTGCAGGATTTACCGGAACCCGTTGCGGATACACAGTTGTTCCTAAAGAATTAAAAGCATATGACAGTGAAGGAAATGCAGTTGACGTAAATCCTTTATGGAACAGAAGACAAACCACCAAATTCAACGGTGCTTCATATCCTGTACAAAGAGCAGCTGAAGCAGTTTTCTCTCCTGAAGGTAAAAAACAAATCAATGACGCTATCGATTATTATATGGAAAATGCCAAAATCATCAGGGAAAGCTTATCAGACATAGGTCTTGACGTATATGGTGGAGTAAGTTCACCTTATGTCTGGGTAAAAACTCCTAACGATATGGATTCCTGGGATTTCTTTGACATATTATTGAATGAGGCTAATATTGTTGGAACTCCAGGTTCCGGATTCGGTCCTAGTGGTGAAGGTTATTTAAGACTCACTGCATTCAATACTTTAGAAAATACAAAAGAAGCTATGGATAGAATATCCAAATTAGAATTTTAGGTGTTAATGTTGAAAGAAAAATTTGAAAAACCTGTACAAGTTGAAGACGGAGACACTTTTAAAGTAGTACTATCAAAATACGGCGCTATTGCATTGGAAAAACAAGAAAGCTTATCACAACTTATTGGTGAAACTCCAGGCGATTTAGATATTGAAAATGGAACTCTTTCATTTGGAGATATTACAGTTCCAATCCAGATTATTGGTTTTCATGACGCAGACGCAAAGCAATGGTCATGGGCATGGGACAATGAAGAAATATTCGGAAAAAATTTGATTAAATCAGCTGTTCAAATGAAAGCTATTGGTGATGAGTTCGATATTCCTGAATTCAATACTCCTGTGATTAATACGGATATAAGTGACTGCCACACATTATCAATGTGTACTATCGGTATTTTAAAGATGGATGCTTATTATGCGGTTTCCGAAGAAGGTTTAGATATTTTTGTTGCAATTGAATCCGATTTAATCAAAGAAGATAATTCCTTATTGAACTTCAGAAATACTTTTTACAATTTCCAAAAGAATTTCAAAATCTATCCTAAGATTGCATTTGAATCTTATACCAAACTTAAAGGATACGGATATAAGCCACATGATGAGTTTGCTGTAGCTAAAATCCGTGAAAGCCGTATAATTGTAGGATTCACTGAAAGAGGCAATGTAACTCGTATATTAATGTATGATGAAGAAGAATAGTGATATTATGGATTCTGATTTAGTTGAAGAAATTGAATATATGATTGAAGTATTGACTAAATCAGGATTTTTTAATGTCGATGAAATTGTAGAGATATTGGAAGATCAGTTCATTGAGGAAGATATTGATTTTTCTCAATTTGAGATTTCTTTAAATGATTTCGACAATGTCAATTTCAGTAAGCTTGAAAAGGTTTTTGATTCATTGGTTAAACGTGATATCGTAGCAATCCATAACTGCGGCTATGATATTGAAGAAGGTGTCAGTGATGCTTTTGAACTTCAAGTTCATCTTTTAAATAACAAGTTCGATCCTTCCGGCTTTTGTTTTTATACATTTGACGATGTTGAAGAAGCCATTTGGGAAAACAAATTAAAAATCACATTTGGTGACTTTGAAAATAACGAACAAAAGGCAGTAGATATTGGAGAGATTGTTGCTGAAAGTCTAAAATCTGAAGGATTTTCTATTCTTTGGGATGGGACTGTTAAAAATCAGATTGAAATAAATCCATTTAAATGGGATAAATCATTTAATGATGACAATGAATATGAAATGGAAGGAGCTTATGCTAATTTTATTAATGATAAGGTGTTAAAATGAATGTCAGATCACTAAAATTAATTCGTGAAGTAATGTTGAATTCAGCTAAATTAACTTCTGTCGAAATAGCTCAGGATTCTATATATCTTGAATTTAAAGATGTTGAGCTTGGAATTCCAAAAGAAAGTGAAGACTTTCCTTTAACAGTTCGATTTGCAGTTGATTCTTTCATAACTGCTTTCTATAATAATATCTGGGATATTGACTTTTTAGCTAAATACAATTTCAAAAAGCAGATATTAAGTGAGGAAGTTTTATATGATGTCGTTGAAGTAAAATTCATAGACTTCGAGTATCTCAATACCTTTTTCTATAACTATAAGAAGGAAAAAACAATTTCAGTTGTGGATGACTTTGATATTCACAATATCAGAAATGATTTTTTCATGTTGATTGAAACAAAAGAGATTGCTCTTGTTGTTGGTGGAAACCAGATGGACTTTTTCTCAAAATATGAAAGACTGGATGACGCTTCATTAAGGGAACTGTCAAATCAGTGGATGCTTGCCTTTTTGAAATATCACTTAAAAAGAAACATAATTAAAAATCCTTTATTCGAAAATCATCCTTTGATGTATACGAAAAAATAATTTTATCATATTTTTGTTTTTAAAAATAAAATAATTAATTTAATAGATATTATAATTGATTTAAATTACATATCTATTATAATTATTAACTCTTTTTTTTAATTTGATGGCATGAAATCAATGACCGGTTATTGTATTGAAGACATGTTGAATTCCTGAAATGAATCCGTTATAATTATTGTTGTGGATATTGCTCATGTCATCTTCAACACGATCATCAACTTCTTTGATGAATGTTGAATTGTTGTAGTCATGAGTTGTGAAATAATGTACCTGTATTGCATAGTTTGTATCTTCTTTAGCAAATACGTAGTTTACTCCAACATGGTTCCAAGTTGTGTTGGTATTTCTAGAAGGATTTGAGAAATATTGTTTGGAAACATGCACTCCGGATAATGTCTTATTATCGTTTTTAAGAACTTTATATCCTCCATCTTCCATGGCCCGGAATTTCGCCTCAGATATTGATGTAATATGGTCTTCCGGCCAATCGTCCCAAAGGTCCATAAACACATATCCATTAGTGATTGCATGCGGTGTTTTTGACTGGTTTGTTAAGTTCATTTCGTCCGTAGTATTCCATGCCTGTGGAACAACAGCAATACTATGACCGAATTCTACAGTTTTATCTGTTTGAAAGCTTAAAAAGCTATTTATTCCATTAATATTGGCTGCAATGAAGATTATAATGACTATAATGATTATAGTATGGAGTATATCTTTATTTCTCATTATTTTTTCCTCCTTTATGTACAGTTTTGGACCATTTTCTTTCTTTTCTGCTCATCATGGAGTACATTGTTAAGAAAAACAATGGAATTAAGTGGAAACAGTAAATATAATATTTCACAATGTCTTTAATAGCTTCAAAAAATCCTAATTTGTCTCTTGCAAGAGAAAATATTATCCCTGGGAAAAATGCAACAGCAGATAATATACCAACAATAAATGGAGCTTCCATTCTGATTAATGTAACGTTATGGAAAAAGAACCATGATATTGCATTAAGGATTGTGATGATGAAACCAAAGAATATAAGTAAATTAAAACTGTAAAATGAAATGTGTTCTATAACATTAAATTTTTTTGTTATGGAAATTTTTGACCTTAATATCTGTGGGAAGTAAACAAATAAAGTTTCGAAGTTTCCTATTGCCCATCTTGTTCTTTGTCTGAAAAATGCTTTCCAATCAGTTACCGCTTCCTGATAAACTGCACAGTCTCCACAGTAACTAATTTTTCCGCCATTGAGGATAATTTTAATAGCTAAATTCAAATCTTCAGTTACAGCAAATCCGTCCCATCTTCCTGAATCGATAATAGCTTGTTTTCTTACAAACTGGCCGTTACCTCCTAAAAATCCTGTATGGTCTAAATTATCTTTAGCGATTAAAGTGTTTGCGAATGTTGTAAATTCCACATGCTGCATACGAGCTAAAAAATTCTCATTTTTGTTAAACATTTTAACTCTTGTCTGAACACCTTCAATGTCATCGTGAATATATGGAATAACTTTTTTTAAATAATCTGGTTTAATCTGTGTATCTGCATCGAAAACTCCAATAATTTCTCCTCGGGATAATGTCAATGCATCATTTAAAACGAAACCTTTACCTTTTCCTGATCTAGGAGGGTGTCTTGTAACTATCTTAAGCTGAGGAAATTCACTTTTCAGTCCTGATAAGATTTCTCCGGTACTGTCAGTTGAACCGTCATTAACAACTATCAGCTCATATTGAGGTTCACCCTCTTCATTATGGTAATCAATTTGGCATACGCTTCTAATTGTATCTTCAATGGTAAACTCTTCGTTGTGAGCCGGAATAAAAATGCTTACAAAAGGATATTCTTTTAATGGTTCTGGTTTTTTCTGTTTTTTTAAACTGACAATTGAATTAATCAGCATAGCTCCAGTTGGGATTAAAAGAACCCATTGAAGCCAGGTAGCATTTCTTGATAAAACTGCAATAATGATTAATGAAATACAAAGAATTAAAAGTAGACTTGAATCTGATTTTTCTATTAAAAGTTCAGTACTTTTTTCTTGAAGTTTAGATTGAGCTTCCTTAACACTTTTCATGTTCTGTTCATGTTTTCTAAGGGCAACTGCCATTGCTCTTTGAAGTTCATCTTCATCAAGAGGCTTAATCAGATATCCAAATGGATTACTCATTAGCAATTTATCGATAGTTTCGTTAAACAAATCTCCGATAATGATTATAACTGGAATATTGTACAATTCCAAATCATCAGTCAATTCAATCAAGTCAATGCCTTCAATTTCTGAATCTAGAAATATCAGATTAACAGACAATTCCTCAACTTTTTTGAATATGTCTGATTTATCGGATGCTGAACCTACATAGTCATAATCGTAGTTATCTACATATTCCTCTACAGTAGATAACATTTCACTGTTCTGACTAATTGCAAAAATTCTTGGTTTGCCTTCAATTAATTCGTATTCAGTCATGTAAAATCATTATTCAGTAAATCCGCTAGCGTCATCAAGTTTTTTTTCTTCTAGTCTTGCACGATTTATTGTAATTTTGAGAGTTTTATCTAATTTTTGTATATCGTAAGGTTTTGAGACAAATCCGTATGATCCTTTTACATTAGATTTTTCGAAGGTGTCTGTATCTGTGTTTGCGGTTAAATATATAATTGGAATTCTTAATTCGGAAATAATTTCTGCTGCTTCAATCCCTTCCATATCTCCTTTTAACTTGATGTCCATTAAAACAACATCTGGAACAGTTTCTGCGGCGGTGTCAATAGCGTCTTGTCCAGTATCTACTGTATCTACAATTTCGTATCCTAATTCTTCTAAACTGTATTTTAAATCTAATGCTGTAATCGCTTCGTCTTCCACAATTAATATTCTTTCATTCATTTTAAACCACCCTCATAACATTAAAATTTCTATTGCTTATTTTATATATATTTTAAGTAATTTTTCACAAATTGCTTTTTTTCATTATCCTTCAATTGTGTGTTCCATATCTAATGGGAATGTTAATTTATATCCAGTTCCATTTTCATGCTGGTATAATTCTATATGTCCGTCTAACTGCTTTGTCAGATTTTTAATTATCTCACATCCTAAATTTTTAGAGATTTTTGACGGATCTTCTATTCCAACACCATTGTCTTTAAGAATCAATTCACCGGTTTGCGGGTCAATCTTACTTATTTTCTTGTAGATTACTTTATCAGGCACACTTTTATCAGGGAATGCATGTTTGATAGCATTCATGGTCAATTCATCAATAACTAACAATAAAGGCGTAATAACTTCTATGGTTAAGTTAATGTCACTGTCAACTTCTGATATGAATTGAATTCCATCCCTTAATCCAATGAGATTTGTCATTTGGCTGTCTTGATCAACAATATACTCTTTTAAGTTGATGTTTTTGAAATCAGTGGTATTGTATGTTTTTTCATGCAAAATAGCCAATGAAGATAACCTTGATTGCATATGATCAATGATTATATTTGGTTTATCTTTATAAGCTCTTTTTTCCAGGTTTAAGAAACTGTTCAGTACCTGCAGGTTGTTTTTAACCCTGTGGTGCACTTCTTTAATCAATACTTGCTGATGTTCATTAGCTTCAACCAGTTCTTTCTGTTTTTCACGGTCTTCGGTAACATCAGTTATAAATCCGATACTGTGGTTGGTTTCTCCAAATTCAAAGCGTTCAAGATATATTTCACATATTTTCTGCTTATTGTCATTGCCATGAACTTTGTATGTGAATGTTTCTTCAAGCTCTTCAATTTCTCCTTTGACCAGCTTTTTTATTTTTTCCTTAACATTATCTTCAACAATGTATTCGAGAACTTTTTTGCTGTGATAATATTTTTCAGGGTCTACTTCTATTAAATTGAAATAGCCTTCGGAAAACTCATAGTGTTTTGTGTTCAATGGATCAATTAATAATGCGAGTTTAGTACTGTTTTTAAAACCTTTTAATAAGAAATCAACAGGTCTTGTCATTTTTCTATTGCTGTCAGTACTTACGTCCTTCATTAAACCGTATCTGTTCAGTAAATTGCCGTCTTCATCAAATTTGGAATAAAGGTTTACTTCAACATATTTTAAAATTCCGTCATCAGTTTTGATTCTAATGATTGAGTCATAAGTTGTTTTACCGTGATCCAGTTCTTTAAGTATTTTTTCAACTAACGGCTTGTCTTCAGGGATAACCAAATCGAAGACAATATTATAATATTCGTCGTTTTCTTCACGTGTACGGTTAATGATATTATAGATTCCCTGAGTCCATGTGTATCGGTCATTTATCTTATAATAACTTCCGGTCTGTGAGAAGTATTCAATTAGATTTGCTTTTTCATCATTGCTGTCTTCCGGAACTGCAAATCTTGTTTCCTGATTGTCTCTGTGGTCTGAAATTAAGATTATCTTATCCATATCATAGATGATTTTAACATTTGAAAATCGGGCTAATTTTTCATGGAAATGATAATAAAAAATCATCCGTTTTGTTTCTTTTGTTTCATAAACTTGTCTTAGGGGATCTGCTAAAACCTTAAAAAAACCAGGGGAGGTTTTACTCAGTAAACGACCCGCAACATCTTTTTGTTTAATGTTTCCTCGAACTAAAGCCCCTAATCCTAATCTCTGCACGATGAAATCTTCACCATCATTGTGAGGAAGGAATACATCAATATCATTCGAAATCTCATTTAATGTAGTCTCAAAAGGCATAAATGGAGCTTCAAATTCCTGAGGGACTTGTTTAAATAATTCCTTTTCCGTAATATCGTAGATATGAACTTCTTCCATATCTTCTAACTGACGATACGTTTTTTCAATTTTCATTTAAGTCACCTGCTGTTTTCTCATAGTATTCATCTAGTGAATGATCAAAGTTTATTGGAAATATGATTCTAAAACCTGTTCCCACATCACAATCTAATATTTCTAATTCTCCGTTAATTTGTCTTGTTAAGTTATTTATGATTTCCCATCCTAAATTATGATTAATTAATGATTCCGGATTTTTAAGACCTACTCCATTATCTTTTAGGATTAATTCACATATATGTTCATCAATATAGTTGATTTCTTTGGAAATGGTCTTGTTAGGCATTTCAGGGTCTGGGAATGCATGTTTTATTGCATTCATTGTAAGTTCATCAACTATTAATAGCAATGGGGTAATTACATCCATTGACAGATGAATTTGCGGGTCTATTTCTGATTCAAAGTTAATGTCTTTTGCAATGAAAAGTGAATGTAGGGTATCATCCTGGTCATGCATGTAATCATTAAGATTGATGTTGATGAAATCATCTGTGTTGTATGTCTTTTCATGGAGCAGTGCCAGTGAAGCTAAACGTGCCTGCATATTGTCTAAAATAGTGTTAGGATCGTTTTTATATGCTCTTCTTTCCAGATTAAGGAAACTGTTTAGCACCTGCAGGTTATTTTTAACCCTGTGATGCACTTCTTTAATTAAAATATTTTTGGTGGCATTAGATTCCATCAGTTCCTGTTGTTTTTTGCGAGCATAGGTGATATCAGTTAAAAATCCGATACTGTGGCTTTTATTTCCGTATTGGAATTTTTCAATGAACAGTTCACAGATTTTTTGATTGTTTTCATCACCGTTCACATAATATGTAAAAATAACATTTACTTCATTTATTTCATTGTTAATTAACTTTTTAAGTTGTTCTCTGACTTCCTCTTCAGCAATATTGTTTATTATTGATTTGCTGTGGACATATTCTGTTTTTGGAATTTCAACCATCCTGTAGAAGCCTTCACTGAATTCATATCTTTTACTTAATGGCTCTACTAACAGTGACAGTTTGGTATTGTGGTTAAAACCGTTTAACATGAAATCAACTGGTCTGGTCATATGTTTATGTGAATCCACACTAACGTCTTTAAACAGACCATAATGACTTAGTTCATCACCGTTTTCATCAAATTTAGAATATAAGTAAGTATCCAAATATTTTATATGTCCTCCGGGAGTTTTAATACGGATAATATTTTCATAAGTGTCAGTTTCAGGGCTCATAGTTTCAAGAAGCTCTTCAACTAACGGTTTATCTTCAGGGATGACCAGATCAAAAATAATATTATAAAACGCATCGTTAGGTTCTCTTGAACGATTAATGATATTGTAAATACCTGGTGTCCATGTAAATTCGTCCCGGGTTTTATAGTAACTTCCCGTTTGGGAGAAGTATTCAATCATGCTTGCTTTATTTTCATCTTCTTCCCTTTTCTGTTCTTCTATGCTTTTTTCTTTATCCACTTTGTTAATGATATCTGAAATGAGGTAAATCTCATTTTCATCACTTGTAATATGGATGTTTGCAATATTGCTGACTCTGTCGCTGTTATAATAAAATACTCTCATTGCTTTTGTTTCTTTAGTTTCATAAACTTCTTTTAGAGCATCATGGAATACTTCATTATAAAATGGTGATACTTGACTTAATTTACGGCCTTCAACATCAATTAAATTTGCATTGGCTCTTTCTAGAATGCTCCAACCCACACGTTCGACAATAAAGTCTTCACCGTCATCAATTGGCAAGAAAACATTTATGTCTGAAGGCACATGCTTCATAACATTACTGAATCGAACTTTTTCGGGCTTCAGGACTTGGGGAGCGTCTTGAAGGAGTTCAACTTGGTTGAAATTGTAAACCCTCACCTCTTCGACTTTTTCAAGTTCCCTAAATTTCCTTTTAATATGCATATAAATTACCTAATTTTATAAATTATATATTAAATTTTATTTAATATGATATTTATATTATGTGAAAATAATTTTCAGAGTAATAAGTATAATATTGGAAAAACTTTTTAATTAGAAATGATAAAATAGTTAGTGGTATGAAAATTTTACAATTTTCTATAAATAATTTTAAAAGGAGTTATTAAATGACTTGTAGTATTTTAGTTGGTGGAGCATGGGGTGATGAAGGTAAAGGAAAATGTATTACTTACCTTTGTGACAACGATAAACCTGATATTATTGCTCGTGCTGGTGTTGGACCGAATGCAGGGCATTCCGTTGAGTTTAACGGAGAAAAATATGGTTTAAGATTGACCCCATCAGGTTTTGTACATACTGATGCTAAACTCATGATCGGTGCGGGAGTTTTAGTCAATCCGGATGTATTATTTAATGAATTTGAAAAATTAAAAAAATATAATGTCAAAGAAAGAATGTGCGTTGATCCTAGATGCGCCATAATCAGCGAAGACCATATGTCAAGAGATAAGGCATCTGAACATTTGGCTAAAAAAATCGGAAGTACCGGTTCAGGCTGTGGACCTGCAAATTCAGACCGCGTATTAAGAACAATTGACCTTGCAAAAGACATTCCTGAACTTGAAGAATATATTACAGATGTTTCACTTGCATGTAATGAAGCGATTGACAACGGTGAAGATGTATTCATTGAAGGATCACAGGGTTTTGCTCTTTCACTTTACTACGGAACTTATCCTTTTGTAACAAGTAAAGACACCACTGCATCAACATTTGCTGCAGATGTAGGTGTAGGACCAACTAAAGTAGATGAAGTCATTAATGTATTTAAAGCTTATATTTCCCGTGTTGGTGAAGGTCCATTCCCAACAGAAATGACTCAGGAAGAAGCTGAAAGCAAAGGCCTTGAAGAATATGGTGTTGTAACCGGAAGACGTAGAAGAATCGGATACTTTGACATGGAACTTGCAAAAGAGTCCTGCAGAATCAACGGTGCAACTCAAATTGCTTTAACATGTGTTGACAGATTATTTGACTGTGCTCGTGTACAGAACTATGATGATTTGTCTGGCGAAACAAAAGCTTTCATTAATGATATCCAAACTGAAACCGGCGTACCTGTAACTATTATTTCAACAGGTCCGGATTTGAAAGATACAATTGATTTAAGAAAAGAATTGTTATAATTCTTTTTCACTATTTTTTTAATAATTTTTTTATATTATTCTGTTTAAATTATAATATATGCAAATTAATATCCGATTAGTGCTTATCATATTTTTAACTGGTGTAATAACATGCTCTGCGGCAGGTGCTGAAGATATGTCTGATGATATTGTTAAAGTTAAAGTAAACAATTCCACATTTGATGTTAAACTGGAAAATAATTCTGCAACTGCGGAATTGCTCAATGCTCTAAAAAAACAAAATATAACTGTTGAAGCTGCGGATTATGGTAATTTTGAAAAGGTAGGAAGCTTAGGCTTTTCACTGCCAACCAGTGATGAAAATATTCAAACATCCCCCGGAGACATTGTACTGTATCAGGGAAACCAAATCTCTTTGTTCTATGACAGCCATTCATGGAGTTATACAAAACTCGGCAAAATACAGAATGTTGATGCCGCACAACTTAAAGATGTTTTGGGTTCCGGAGATGTTACACTGGAATTCAGTTTAAAATAAGTAATCTATTTTTTCCTAAATTTTATTAATTTTAATTTTTATATATCATTATCATGTACCAAGATATGATAATAATTAGGGGCGCCAGAGTTCATAATCTCAAAAATGTTGATGTGGACATTCCTCTTGGAAAAATCGTTGCAGTCAGCGGCGTTTCCGGAAGCGGTAAATCCTCTCTGGCATTGGGCGTATTATATTCTGAGGGTTCTCGCAGATATTTGGATGCATTGTCAACTTATACTCGGCGTAGAATTTCACAATCTCAAAAAGCTCAGGTTGATATGATTCAGTATGTTCCGGCAGCTTTGGCATTGCATCAGAGACCAAATGTTCCAAATATACGTTCTACATTCGGAACATCAACTGAACTTTTAAATTCATTAAGATTATTGTATTCAAGATGCGGAAATTATACATGTCCAAACGGCCATTTCCTGGAGCCGACTTTAAGTGTCGCCCGTGATATTCCAATAAAATGCCCGGAATGTGGTGTGGAATTCTGGGGATTGGGTGCTGAGGAATATGCATTCAACTCCGATGGTGCCTGTCCGACATGCAGCGGAACAGGTTATATCCGGGATGTCGATACTTCAAAATTAGTTTCAGATGAAAACAAAACCCTTGAAGAAGGTGCAGTTGATGCATGGAACCAGTTTGGTATTTCCTGGATGTATCATGTAGCAGGTGAGCTGGGAGTCAGGATAAATGTGCCGTTTAAGGATCTGACTGATGAGGAAAAGGATATAGTTTATAATGGTCCTGCAGTTAAAAAATACATTAACATTCCTTCTAAAAACGGCAAGTTATTTGAACTGAATGCCGAATATCGTAATGCTCATAAAGCTATTGAAGAAGCTTTAAGAAATGCAAAAACCGAAAAAGGACTAACTAAGATTAATAAATTCCTAACAACTAAAGTATGCAGCGACTGTGAAGGTACCAGATTAAATTCAAAAGCACGTGAAACTTTGTTTGGCGGATTGAATCTCCCTCAGGCATGTCAAATGAACTTAAAAGAACTTGTTTCATGGATTCCTGAAGTTATAAAAGAATTGCCGGATGGTGTTCGAGAAATGGCTTTGGATATTTCTGAGGAATTTATGGACAATGCAAAAATATTGCTTGATTTAGGATTAAGCTATATTTCACTGGACAGGCCTTCAAACACTCTTTCTACCGGTGAACTGCAGAGGGTTCAAATTGCAAAAACCCTGAGAAACCGTACAACCGGGGTACTCTATGTTTTGGATGAACCTTCCATAGGTCTTCATCCTAACAATGTTGACGGGCTAATCAATGTCATAAAAAGACTGGTTGAAGATGGAAATTCAATTATTCTGGTTGATCATGATACAAAAATTTTAAGCATTGCAGATTATATGATTGAAATGGGACCTGAAGCAGGTGCTTGCGGTGGAAATATCATAGCTAAAGGAACTCTTGATGAAATCAAGGCAAATCCATCATCTCAAATCGCTCCATTTTTAACAAACTCTGAGGAAATCATCATAAGAGATAAATCACAGAATATCTTTGAAAACGGTGAAATCAATATCAAAACTTCTCAGATTCACAATGTGCAGGAGATGGATGTTAAAATTCCGAAAGGCAAATTAACTGTAGTCAGCGGAGTTTCAGGAAGCGGCAAAACAACACTGCTTCTTGAAGCATTATATCCTTCAGTTAAAGCATACATCAACGATGAAGATTTGCCTGACGGAGTTAAAGATATTGACTGTGAAGGCATTAAAAAAATAGACTTGATTGACAGTGTTCCAATCGGAAAAAACGTAAGAAGCACTGTTGCAACTTACTCCAAGGTTCTTGATGATTTAAGACGTGAATTTGCCAAGTTAACTGATGAATATAAAATGGCTGACTTTTCATACAATACCGGAAAATTGAGATGTGAAACCTGCAATGGCACAGGGCACGTTTCCATGGATGTGCAGTTCCTTCCTGATGTCGAAATGACCTGTCCGGACTGTAATGGTCTTAGATATGGCCGAAAAGTTGATGAAATAACATATAACGGTTTGTCTATAGCAGACATTATGAGTCTCACTATTGATGAAGCATTAGAGGAGCTGTTTGAGCTTAAAAAAGTCACATCTAAACTGCAGAAACTCTCTGATTTAGGATTGGGTTATCTCACATTGGGTGAAGCCACTCCGAGTTTGTCAGGTGGTGAAGCACAAAGGCTGAAACTGGCTTCTGAAATTGGAAAATCCCAGAAAAATTCAATATTCATCTTTGATGAACCGACAATAGGTCTTCATCCGTTGGATGTAAAGGTTTTAATAGATGTCTTTGATAATCTGATTGGCAAGGGAGCTACTGTTATTGTAATTGAGCATGACCTGGATTTAATAGCAAATGCAGATTACATTATTGATATTGGAATTGGTGAAGATTACAGTGCAGGTGAAATACTTGCCGAAGGCAGTCTGAAAGAAATTATAAATTCTAAAAATAGTTTAACAGGCAAATATCTGGCTGAAAAAGAACTGCTGTGAAGTTGGTGAAATAATGCAGGAAGACATTAACAGATTTGGTTTCGGATTCATGAGATTGCCTTTCAAAAAAGGTGAAATAGACTATGAAAAAACTAATGAGATGGTTGATGAATTCATATCTCGGGGAGGCAAATTCTTTGACACAGGTTTTGATTATCTCGATGAAGAAAGTGAAGTGGCCATTAGAAAAGCTGTTGTTGAGAGATATCCTAGAGATAAGTTCTGCATTTCCGATAAGATGCCTGTCTATACAATGAAACGCAGTGACAATCCCTATGAGATTTTTGAAACTCAGCTTGAACGCTGCGGTGTTGACTATTTTGACTATTATCTGGTTCATGATCCTGAAGACAGGTATTATGAAGGATTATGCAAGGAACTGGATATTTTCAATATCTTAAAGGAATTCAAAAGTCAGGGAAGAATCAAAAGACTCGGATTAAGTCTTCATGACACTCCTGAAGTATTGGATAAGATACTGACGCAACATCCTGAAGTCGAATTCGTACTCCTGCAAATTAACTATAATGATTGGAACAGCTCATATGTTCAATCCAGGCAATGTTATGAAGTTGCTATAAAACACAACAAGCCTGTTTTTGTAATGGGTCCTCTTAAAGGCGGACAGCTGGCAAGGGTAAATGCTAAAGTGAAAAATATATTCAATTCATACAATGACTTGTCCCCTGCACTTTGGGCTTTGGCTTTTGTTTTGAATCTCGAAAATGTTGACATGATTTTAAGCGGAATGTCCAGTCTTGATGAAGTTTGCCAGAACATGGTGTTCATTAAGAATTTCAAAAAGCTAACAGAAAATGAACTCAGAATAATAAGTAAAGCCCGTGATTTGATGGATAATCGTGGCCAAATAGATTGCACTACATGTGATTACTGTAAAAACCACTGTCCTAATGATATTCCCATCTCCAAATACTTTGAATTATATAACTTAAACAAAAATTCAGAAAAATTGAATACTGATTATTATGCGGAATATGACAATCTGGCCTGCGAATTTATAAAGGCATCTGATTGTGATGAATGCGGTATGTGTGAAGATACCTGTCCTCAGCATTTAAGAATTTCAAAAGAGCTTAAAAAGGTCGCCGACCTTTTTGAATAGTTTATTTTTTTTCATTAATTTTAAATATAACAATTGTTAATATTTATAATTGAGGTAGATAAAATGGATTTTTTAAGGCAAAGTGATGTAATTCAATGGGTGGATGGTGAATATAAAACCATCAAGGAAAACAGTGTCGATGATGAATATACTTATCTTTTTATAGATTATTTGCCTCCACGTAAATTTTCAACTTATCCTAAAGACCTGGAGGACTTTGCAGTAGGATACTGTCTTGGTGAAGGATTAATTAAAGACTACAGCGATATCAAATCAATCACCCTGGACGGAACTAATGTTTTGGTTTCAACTACTTTAACACATAATCCTGAAGAAGACCTTGAACAGGAAGGAATTGTTCAGGAGAGAAAAGGCAACTGTGAACATGCATGTGTCTGCAGACTGCTTGAATATAATGGAGTAAACTCGGATAATGCTGGAGGAATACGATCTGAGCTTAAAACAATAGAACCAAATACTTCTGATTTAAAAATCGATGCAACTCAAATTATAAAAGACATTAAACATTTAACAGATGAAGCTAAAATCTGGCAAAAAACAGCAGGTGTGCATGTTGCACAATTGAAATATGAAGACAATATTATCATCCGTGAGGATGTCAGCCGTCACGTTGCAGTTGATAAAGTAATTGGAGCTGCCTCAAAAGAAGGTTATGATTTTTCAAAATGTTATATTTCATACAGTGGAAGAATGCCTGCCGATATGTTAATCAAGGTTATAAGGGTTGGAATTCCTATAATCATATCAAATGCAGCACCTGCATCTTCAGGTATTGATGTGGCCAGAGCAGGTAACATCACTATGATAGGTTTTGTTCGTGACAACAGATTTACTGTTTATACTGCTCCGGAACGTGTAAATTTAAAAAAATAGTGATTAAAGTTCATCTAATGAAAATGAACCTAAATCCAATAAATCAAAAGTCAATATATTTGGAGCAACGGTTACTTTACCCACTCCAGTTATTATTTTATATGCTTCAAACGCTTCAAGACAACCTATCAGGTTTGGTGTAGGTCCGATAACAGGTGGGACTCCTGATGTAACGTTTTTCAATGCATCAACAGTTTCATCATTTAATTCTTTACCTACTGATGGCAAATTGAACATTTCTTCGTATGTTTTATCACTGTTCGGTAAAAATACTGTAATTTGACCCATTGTTCCATGAATTGCACCGTGAATATATGGGATTCCTTTTTCTTTTGCTTTTCTTGACACAATAACTCTTGTAAGCACGTTATCCAGTGCGTCAATAACAATATTGGAATCTCCAATCACTTTATCTATGTTTGTCTGGTCAATATGTTCATTGAATGTTGTAACTTTAACATAGGGATTAATCAGCCTTACTTTTTCAGCAGCTACACTGCTTTTATCAAGTCCCAAATCAGCTATTGATGCTAATGTCTGTCTGTTTAAGTTTGATAGGTCAAATGCATCTTTATCAACCAGAACAAGTTCTCCAATACCCATTCTTGCAAGCATTTCGATGGTTTCACCACCAATTCCACCACAACCAATAACTGTGATTTTTGCATCTTTAAATCTTTGCTGTTCGCTTCTAGTTACTATGCTCATTTGTCGGGAAGCTATTTCCCAGTATCCATCACCTATGTATCTTGTTGGCATTTTTTCACCTAAATATTTCTTCTTAATTTTGGTAATATGTCCATAAATGCATCTAATGCAGTTTCGTAAGTCTCTAAGTCGTATCCTTCAATCAGTCCATTTTCATGGACGGTTATCTTTTCGAGGTTTATCTTTTCATTTGTGCAGGAAATAATCCCGTTCAGTTGCTTTTTGGTTTTTACAATATTTATTGTAAAAGGGAGTTGATATGAAAAACTATTGTTGGTATAATTTATTTTAATAAATTCATCATCATCAATCTGAGATAAATTTACAGCAACACTCTTAAAACCTTGCTTAATGAGTTCAGCATTGATTTGATCATATTTTTTGGAGTTAAACAAGTCTTCTAAATTATCTACTTCAATTATGGTATATTTTTCTAAATCTCTAACTTTTGCAATTTGACATTTTGTGTTTTTTAAAATGTAATTCTCACAATGATTTATTCTTTTGATTTTTTCAGGAGTGGTTTTCGTATTTGTTGGAATTCTTGTTGCAAGACAAGTTGTTGATTTAGAGTAAGGAATATTCTTTAGGTCTAAATATCTATGAATGTCTTTGGAAGTTAATTTAGCGTCTATAAATGGTGTTTCAAATCCTTTTTTATAGGTTATAAGTATTCCTGGTCTGTCAATTACTAAATCACTAATGTTATTGCCGTCACAAATGAAATCAAAACCATTTTCATTAGCTATTTTTTCAATATTGGAATACATCAGGTTTCTGCAGTTATAACATCTGCCTGAATCATTTTTAAGGAACTCTTCTTCATTGAAAAAATTAATGTCGATAATTTCGTGTTTGATTCCAAATCTTTCTGTGAGATTTTTTGTATTTTCAATAAAATCTGACGGAAACAGATGATTATTGATTGTTATAGCTAATGTTTCTTTTGCAACTTTAGAAGATAAATAGGCCATTAAAGTCGAATCGGCACCACCTGAAAACCCAATGGCTACTTTTTTGTCTTTTAAAATTTCTTTAACAATATTAATTTTATCTTCCAAGTTCATTTTATCACGTGTTTTGTTTCTATTGTTTTTTAATAATTTCAGGAGTTGATTTCCAATCAATGTATTATATTTTGATTGGAAATAATAAAACAATTTTGTTAGTTTAAATTGTTTCCTTTGTTTTAATGGTATGTTTCCTGATTCGGAAAAAATAATTGATATATTTAATATAACAATAGTTATTTTTTCCTAAATACACTTTGATAATCTAACTATATAAATCTTTTGAAAAATTTTTTGTAAAAATTATTTTTCTATCATTTTCTGTAATGTCCTTTTAAACATGGTTTAGTTTTAGTAGGTATTTTTTGAATTGGGATATAGAAAAATTTAAATGATTAGATAATCATATAACAATTGTTAATATTGTGGAGGAATTAAAATTTATGATGTTATAGTTATCGGAACTGGTGCCGGAGGGGCTACTGTAGCAAAAGATCTCTCCCAAAACGGCAATAAAGTTCTTGTTCTGGAGAAAGGAAACTTCCAAAAGGACGGAAATTATGTAAAACACATGAAAGTAAAGGATATCAATCTTGAATATGATTTTTCAGATGAGGATAAAATCAGATATCCTTTTTTTACACAGCCTTTGGAACTGACAAATATTGAAGAAATCGGAGGGACAACTACCTCTTCAATAGGAAACGCATGTTTTTCATGCAGCGGGTGCTATACGAATTCGATAATGCAGCAGTTTGAAGATAAAAAATTAGATATATTTGAAGAACTTTTAGAAGCCAGCGGAGAGCTTAATGTAAGATATTTTCCAAGAGAATTATGGGGGAATTCAACAAAGTTGATAGCTGATGCCGGAAATGAGTTGGGATATGTCGTTGAACCCATGCCGAAATTCATAAACTTTGACAAATGTACCTCCTGCGGCAAATGCGTCAATGGGTGTCTGTTTGATGCAAAATGGGATGCAACATACTTTGTAAGTCAGGCAATAAAATACGGATGTGATGTAATCACTGATTTTAATGTATTTGAAGTATTGCATAAAGATAATCATGTTGTAGGTGTCGCCGGAATTGATAAAAACAACTGCAAACATGAATATTTTGCTAAAAATGTAATTGTCAGTGCAGGAGCATTGAATACTCCAATCATACTTAAAAATTCTGGAATTGAAAATGTTGGAAATCACATATTCTTTGACATTTTCACAACAATTGGAGGCTATCTTAAGGATGCCAATCTCAAAAATGAACTGATGATGGGTATTAAGGCGGAATTCGGACCCTATTTTCTATCGCCCCACTATTCTATGCAGCTTCTTCCAAAAATCAGAGAAAAAGGCATTGATGC
Organism: uncultured Methanobrevibacter sp.; assembly: GCF_900314615.1. Taxonomy (NCBI): domain Archaea; kingdom Methanobacteriati; phylum Methanobacteriota; class Methanobacteria; order Methanobacteriales; family Methanobacteriaceae; genus Methanobrevibacter; species uncultured Methanobrevibacter sp. Next base: position 39,879 of record NZ_OMWA01000001.1, read on the forward strand.
AGGTGAAAAGGATGTTATTGGTCTGATGTTAAAATTTGCTGATACCAGTATCGGAACAGTTGATTTTGAAGGCAATATTCAAAAGACATTAACCAAGATAGACATTGACCTGATTAAGGAGGGCTATCAAAAAGCTGAAAATATTTTATTGAAATTAGGTGTTCACAGGGAGTCAATTGTTGCTACATCTCTTAAGGGAGCGCATCCCGGAGGGACTGCCGCTGTCGGAGAAGTTGTGGACAATAATTTTGAAAGCGGAATTAAGGGTTTGTATGTTTGTGATGCAAGTGTCATTCCAGAAGCCCCAGGAAGACCACCTATCTTAACAATAGTTGCAATAGCTAAAAAAGTGGCTAAAATTGTAGATAAAAATATTGAGGTGAAAAAATGAAGTACCAATTGAAATTTAAGCAAATAAATGAAACAAGAGAATTTGACGGATTACTGACAGTTAAAGATGTGCTCAATGATTTGGGTCTTTCTTCCCAGACCATTGTTGCAAAACAAAACGGTGAACTCACAATTGAGGAAAGTGTCATTGAAGACGGTGATGAAATTCAATTGATTCAGATTATTTATGGTGGTTAGCAGTTATTTTTCTGCAATAACTACTAATATATATTCATTTTCTTTTTTAAAGCTTTTAACACTACTAAAACCCGCATCAAGTAAATATTTCTCAAGTTCGGGAGCGGTGTAAACGCGCATCCCTTCAACGGTACTCAGCCATTTTTCATCATCAGGATGATTTCCGTCAGTTCCCTGAGCAATCATAAACTTTCCTTTTGGACGGATAATCCTTGAAACTTCCTTGAATGTTTCACCGATATCGGGCCAGAAATAAATGGTTTCAAATGCACTTGCAAGGTCATATTCCTCATCACCGATCGGCATGTCACTGACATCTGCCTGAATAATTCTGCATCTTTTTGCATCAACTGCATCCTGATTTCTATCCTCTGATGCTTTAACGGAAACTTCAGAATAATCAAGTCCGTCGACATTTCCTGATGTTAATTTAAGGAATTTTTCAATATTTACGCCTCCGCCACATCCTATGTCCAGAATGTTATCATTAACGTTATGTCAATGCATTTGAATGCGAATTCAGAAATTTCCCTGTGGTTTTCGTTCATGTTTTCAATTGTCTCAAATCATTCCTCTCCGTGAGGTTTCATGCACTGTGTTATTTTTTCAGCCACCATATTATCAAAACTTTTAATAATTTTTTAAATATATTTATATTTAGGTGATTTAATGGATAAAAAAATTGTCGCTATTATTCTGATAATTATTGCTGTTGTCATCGGCGGAGCGTATTACACTTCACATTCCGATGATAATATCATGACTATAGGATATCTGCCTTCTGACCATGATGCGGCATTGTTTGTAGCCAATTCTCAGGGTGAATTTGCAAAACATGGCGTTCACATCAAACTGGTCCAGTTCAACAACGGCGGGGACTTGATGACCGCTATGGCCAGCGGGGATGTTGAAGTCGGTTATGTGGGAATAACTCCTGTTTTATCTTCAATTGAAAAAGGTGTTCCTGTTAAAGTAATATCTGCCGCTCAAAGTGAAGGATCAGCAATTGTTGTTTCTCCAAATTCAGGAATAAGTTCTGTTTCAGACCTTCAAGGTAAAAAAATAGCTACTCCTGGTGAGGCATCAATTCAGCATATGCTGCTTTCATATTACTTGAATCAAAGCGGAATGAAGATTGGTGATGTAAAGGTTTCTGCTATGAAAGTTCCTTCCATGAATGATGCTTTAAAGACACACCAAATCGACGGTATGATTACATATGAACCTTATGTATCTACAGCAGTAGCTGACGGAAACACTCTGCTTGCTTCTTCATCAGATATACTGCCAAATCATCCGTGCTGTGTTGTTGTTGCATCCCAGGACTATTTAAACAGACATCCTAATGAAACCAAGGCATTGCTTAATATTCACGCTAATGAAACCAAATACATCAATGATAAAATAGCTGATGGAAATACTCAGGAAATCGTTGACCATTTGCCTGATGACATTATTACAAATAAGAATGTTGAAAAGGATTCAATTGAAAGTTTTCCGTTAATTTCAGGTTTGAATGAAAGCTTTAAAAAGGATGTAATGGACTTTATGAATCTTGAAGTTCAGTTGGGTGTTTTAAAGAAACCTTTAACTCAAGAACAAATTTTCTGGGACGGTAAATAATTTTACCTCTCACTTTTTTAATTTTTTTTTGTTGATAATCTTTATATATCAGAAAAAATATAACAATAGTTATTGCAATATAACAATTGTGATAAAAAAATGACAGGAGGAAGATAATATGTGTGAAATTTTTTGTTTTAATTCAAATATGCCAAAAAAATTAAACAGCTGCTTGGAATGTTTTTATAATCACTCTGAAAATCATCCGCACGGATGGGGATTAGCTAATATGCAATCCGATGAATTTGTTATAGATAAAGAGCCAGTAAAAGCTACATGCAGTCAGTACTTAAAAGACATATTATCTAATCCTGTTGTTGGTAAAAATGTATTCGCTCACATCAGGTTAGCTACTGTGGGTGAAATAATATCTCCCAATTGCCACCCCTTTATCGAAATGGATGGTAATAACAGGTCCTGGATGTTAATACACAATGGAACTATTTTTGACTATCCTATTCTTGAAAAGTATAAAGATAAAGAAAACGGCGATACTGATTCTGAGCGAATATTACTATATATAATTGATAAGGTTAATGAATTTGAACAAGCTAAAGGTGCTCCATCTACTATAAAGGAACGCTTTAATCTGTTAACTGAGATAGTCAACGATTTATCCAGAAGCAATAAGCTTAATTTAATGATTTATGATGGTGAAGTAACTTACATCCATTCCAACATGAAGGAATCTTTATACTATCTTAAAAACGAAAACGAATTTTTAGTAGCCACAACTCCTCTGGATAACAATGAAAATTGGCTTCAGGTTGAATTGAATAAGCTCTTTGTACTGGATGATGGCAATATTCTATATGAAAGCAGTGAGCATGACAACGAATTCATTTTAACCGAAGAACATGAAAGAATCATGGAAGAGTTTTTAAAAAATATCGATGGTGAGTAAATGATTGGTAAGGAACTTATCAGAAATAAATTATACAATGAATTTATAAAGCCGACAAATCAAAAGAAGAATTTCATAGGTATTGAAATTGAAATTCCAATCGTTAACTTAGATAAAAAAGCTGTTGATTTTAATATTGTTCACAAGATTACTGAAAAGTTTAAAAATCAGTATTCTGATTTTAAAAGTGATGGAATTGATTATGACGGAAATATCTTCTCTTTAAAAAACCCTGAAACCGATGATATAGTCTGTTATGACTGTTCATACAATAATATTGAATTTGCAATGGGAAAAGAAAAGGATCTCTTCACAATCAATGAACGTTTCTGCGATTATTATTCTTTTGTTAAGGAATCTTTTGAGCAGTACAATCATACATTAACCGGAATGGGCATAAATCCCTACCGGCAGTATAATTTAAATCAGCCTATACCTTCTGAAAGGTATCTGATGCTTTATCATCATTTGAAATCTTTTAAAAATTATCAAAATCTCCCTATGAGATTTCATAATTATCCTGAATATGGAATGTTTTCATCTGCTTCGCAGGTGCAGCTGGATGTTCATAAGGATAATCTCATTCAGACTATAAACGTTTTCTCCAAATTGGAACCGATTAAAGCATTATTATTTTCTAATTCAGTATTGCTTGGTGAAGATAATGATTTAACCTGCTTTAGAGACATTTTGTGGGAGTATTCTACCCATGGAGTGAATCCTCACAATATAGGAATGTATAATGTTGATTTTAAGGACATTTCCGAACTGCAGTCCTATCTTGAATCTTTAAATATGTACTGTGTAATGCGTGATGGAGCTTATATCAACTTTCCATCAATGAATCTCCTTGAATATTTCCAGAAGGATTATGTGCGCGGTGAAATATACTGTAAGGGAAACTATAGGGAAATAGATGTCAAACCGATGTTAAGTGATATAAAATACTTAAGACCATTTAAATTTATCAATTTGACATTTAGAGGAACTGTTGAATTTAGAAGCGTGTGTACTCAACCGATAAAAGATTCAATGTGCGTTGCCGCATTTCATCTGGGGCTAAAAGATAAATTGGATGATCTTGAAGAAATAATAACGACTGATGACGTGCTGTATCATCAGGGATATACCGCAACTGAACTTCGAAAAATACTGATTCATGATGAACTTCCAAGTTTTTTAAATCAGAAGGATTTGTGCAATTTAACTAAAGAAATTGTAGATTTGGCTTCTTTGGGTCTTCAGGAAAGAGGAATTGGTGAAGAAACATTTTTAAATCCATTATATGCTCGTATTAAAAATCACGCTAATCCCGCAAGCGAAATTAAGAAATTAATCAGTAAAGGCGTTAATTTAGAAAAAATTATCAGAGATTACGGTAATTTGGATATGGTCGTGTAATTTTTACGAAACTTTTAAATATTTTTAAGGATAAATTTTCATTAAGGGATTCATATAACAATTGTTAACTTAATTTAAAAAGGAATATATTTTATATATAAATTACATAGTATCTAATGTAAATTAAGTTAATTAATTAACGGTGGTTTATGAATGAATAAAAAAATTACATTTGTTTTAGTGATAGCACTTGCTGCATTTCTCGTAATGGGTTCAGCCAGTGCAGGTCTCTTCGACTTTTTAGGTGGAGGAGACGACACTGTAAAAATAGGTTACTTACCTTCTGACCACGATGCAGCATTATTCGTTGCAGACGCAAAAGGTATGTATAAAGATAAAAACATCACTGTTGAACTTGTTCAGTTCAACAACGGTGGAGACTTGATGACTGCTATGGCAAGTGGTGAAGTCGATGTTGGATATGTTGGAATTACTCCGGTTTTATCTTCTATTGCAAAAGGAGTTCCAGTTAAAGTTATTTCTTCCGCTCAAACTGAAGGTAGTGGAATTGTTGTAACTCAAGACTCTGGAATCAACTCAGCTGCAGATTTAAAAGGTAAATCCATAGCAACTCCTGGTGAAGCTTCTATTCAACACGCATTGCTTACTTACTACTTAAAACAAAATAACATATCAATCGATGATTTAAACGTTTCAGCTATGAAAGTTCCTTCAATGAACGATGCTTTAAAAACCAAACAAATTGACGGTATTGTTACTTTCCAACCTTATGTAAGTATTGCTACCAATGATACTGGTAATCAGCTTTTAGTTGGATCTGATGAAATATTACCTAATCACCCATGTTGTGTAGTTGTTGCATCCGATGACTTTATCAAAAACCATGAAGACCAGGCTAAAGAAATCGTAGCAATTCACAAAGAAGCTACTGACTTCATTAACAGCAATATTGAAAACGGTACTTCTGATGCAGTTGTAAAACTTTTACCACATGATATTGTATCTGATAGTGATGTAGAAGCTTTATCTTTAGCAAGTTTCCCATTCATATCTGGTATTGATAACTCTTTCAAATCAGATGTTGATGCATTCCAAAAACTTGAAGTAGATATTGGACTTTTAAACAGTACAATACCACAGGATAAACTCTACTGGGAAGCATAGTTATTTAAACTATGCTTTTTTTTAATTTTTTTCGTATTCTTCTTTTAAATAGGCGATAGCTTTTTTGGTTTTTTCATCTGAAACTTTATTTATAATTTTTTGATTTTCAATTAATTTGTCCATATATACTTTTCTTTGCTCTTCATCAACTATTTTGTATCTGGAGACGTTAACAAGACCTTCTATAAGTGCGGGTAGGCCTCTGTTAAATGCCTGTGCACTTTCATCGTTTATGATAAATTCTCTGATTTTTCCGGTTATGAAAAATATGTTTTCATCTTCCTTGACTGGAAAGTCATCATGTGTCTTTTTCTCAATATTTTCAACATCCACGATAATGTAAGCTGGAGTATTTTTAATGATAGCTATGTCATCATCATCACTATAATATTCATCGCCTAAACAATCTAGTGTAGCGTATGTGAAAACCAGTGGATCTTGTGTAACGTTAACTACATATTCTTTAGTATTTTGGATATTTTTCAATGTTTTTGATCCTTCAAGGATTCTGCAGAACACTTTATCTTCGCCAAGATATTTGAATGCAAAGGCCCCTGCATTTTTCACTCCATATTCATTGATCGTTGTTGTAACGCATTCGTACTGTATGTCTTTTTCAATTCCGACTTTGCCTAAATCATAATTCATTTTATCATTCCGTTTGCTGAGAACGGCTCAGCAATTTTGTTCAAATTATTGAAAACTTTCATAAGAGAAGTGATTTCGCCGTCAAGTTCTTCATTGTCAATGCTTTCAAGAATTTCAATATATTGGGGAAATATCTGCTTTCCGTTTGAAAAAAACAGATAGTATTCGTTAATGTTGACTTCTTCCTGATTAAGGTCTTCAACAATTTCATGATACAATTTATCCAAATCAGAATAACTTTCATGAAACATTTCCTTAATATCGGAAATCGGTTCATTATTTTCTAATTTTTCAAAAGCAGAATTTAATCTAATAATAGAAAGGGTATATGTTTCTAAATCAATTTCACCATCCATAATATCACCATGTATGGTTTAAAAAAGAAAAAAAGAGTTAATTTCTCAAAAGAGAAATTATAATTTGATTTTAATGTCGAGTGCAGATGAACCTTCTTCGTATACGAAGATTGGATTGATGTCTAACTCGGATATTTCTGGGAAGTCTAAAGTTAATCTTGCTACTCTTTTGATAGCTTCTTTAACTTCTTCAACATCACAAGGAGCTTCTCCTCTGTATCCTGCAAGTAATTTGGATACTTTGGTTGAATCGATTTGCTCATCGATTTCCTGGGAACTCATTCCTTTCGCAAGGTTGAATGAAACATCTTCAATAAGGTTTACGTAGATTCCTCCCATACCGAATGCAATCATAGGGCCGAATTGTTTGTCACGAATCATACCTACAATAACTTCTTCACCGGAATCCATCATTTTTTGCACTTCTACACCATCAGGAACAATGTCTGGATGTGCTTTATTGGCGTTTGCAATAATTTCATCATAAGTTGCTTTTGCTTCTTCAGCACTTTCAATTCCTACTTTTACACCGCCGATATCGGATTTGTGTAAAATTTTGTCTGATGCAATTTTAAGTACAACTGGGAATTCCATTTCTTCTGCGAGTTCTGCAGCTTCGTCTGCAGAGGTTGCTAATTTAATAGGTGCAGCTGAAATTCCGTAAGCTTCTGCAACAGCATATGCTTCACTACCGAGTAATGTGTCTCTTCCGTCAGCTTTAACTTTATCGAATATTGCCTTAACAGCGTCTTTGTCAACATCATCTACTTTTTCAACGACATCGTCATATTCCCTGTCTTCTAATCTTGCATATCTTGTCATTGCTTCAAGTGCAGTTACTGCAGTTTCCGGGAATACGTAGGTTGGTACACCATTTTCTCTTAAAGCGTCATTTGCAGCTTCAAAGGATGGTCCTCCCATGTTAACAACAATAATTGGTTTGCCGAATTCTTTTCTCTCTTCTAAAATTGCATTTGCAATTCCATCAGGGTCTGCTGATGCGGTAGGACAAACCATAACGATTAAACTGTCAACTTCATCCTGGCTTAATACGATTTCTAAGGATTCTTTGTATCTGCTTACCGGTGCGTCACCTAATACATCAATAGGGTTTTTGGCACTTCCTTCTTCGGTTACGCATTCTTTTAATCTTGCGGTAGTTTCTTCATCGAACTGTACTAATTGAAGTCCTGCTTTTTCCATTGCGTCAACGGTGAGTACTCCTCCACCACCTGCATTGGTAATAATAGCTACGTTATCACCTTTTGGAAGTGGTGCTTTGGAGAATGCAAGACCTAAATCGAAGAGTTCTGCCATGGTTTCTACACGCATAATTCCGGATTGTCTGAATGCAGTATCAAATGCTAAATCACTGCCTGCAAGTGCTCCTGTGTGTGAGGATGCAGCTGCTGCTCCTGCAGAACTTGAACCGGATTTAAGAACAATAATAGGTTTTTTATGTGCAGTTTCCCTCATGGTTCTTACAAAGTCTTCATCATCTGAAATTGATTCTAAGTAACAGATAATTACATTTGTTTCATCGTCTTCTGCCAAGTACTGTAATAACTCAATTTCAGTTACTCCAGCTTTGTTTCCTAAACTTATTACTTTACTGAATCCAATTCCTGAGGTTACACTCCAATCGATAATTGCTACCATCATAGCTCCACTTTGGGAAATGAATGCCATGTTTCCTTTTGGAGGCATCATCTGTGAAAATGATCCGTTTAAAGGAGTGTGTGAGTCAGTTATTCCTAAACTGTTTGGTCCAATAATGTTTATTCCGTATTCTTCACCAAGTGCTGTTAATTCTGCTTCTAATTTTGCACCTTCTTCTCCCACTTCTTTAAACCCTGCAGTAATAACTACCATGTTTTCAACGCCTGCTTCACCACATTCTTTTACTGTTGGGTTTACAAATGCAACAGGGATGGTAATTATTGCTAAGTCTACTTTTTCAGGTATGTCTTTTATGTTTGCATAAGCTTTTTTACCTAAAATCTCTCCGCCTTTTGGGTTTACTGGATATATTTCGCCTTCGAATCCATCATTGATAAGATTATCAACAATAATGTATCCGACTTTTCCCGGAGTATTGGATGCACCAATTACTGCCACGGATTCAGGTTTAAACATCTTATTGAGATCTTTCATAAGTAATTCTCCTATAATTTTTCTTATTTTATCATCGTGGTTTATAATGATAAATAATTAAGAATTATTATAATATAATATATGGTATATTCATATTTAAATATATTGATAAATATTGTGTTAACTTCTTAATTGATATTTTTAATGATTGTATATTCTTTTTTGGGAAAATATGAAAAATTTAGTTTGTTTTTTGAAAAATTAATTTTTTTAAAATTATATTTAAAATTTAATTTCGCTTAAACTATTTATTGTATGATGAATATAAATAGATATAAATAATAAATTTTTGATATTTTATTTGTTAAAATATCGCAATAAAAGGGATATTATGAGCTTAATTATTGCTTACATTGGTAAAAAAGGATGTGTAATGACTGGAGATAAAAGAAAAATAGGATATTTTGGTGATAAAGAAAGATTAGATGAATTAGAAAAAGATTTATATTCAGGTAACATTAAAAGTGATGAAGAGTTTCGAAAACGTGCAAATGATTTAGGCATTTCCATTAAAATCACTGACGATGCAAACAAGTTGAAAATTGTCGGTAACTGTGTTAGAGGTGAAGTCAGTACAAAAGGCACTTTTGAAACCAAAAGAAGAAGAATTTATGGAACCACAAACGGTTATCAGATTGTAGAGCTGTTGGGATCTGAGACACAGTCACGTAATGCAGGTGAAAAAGGAATAATTATTTTCGGAAATAATTATGCAAAACAATTGGCACAGTCTCTCATTCAAAAGAAATGGAAAGCTTCCCAAAGCTTAAAATACATGGGAGAAGTTTTTGAAGATATCTTAAGGGAAGTTTCTTCCAAAACACCAACTGTAGGTTCTCACTTTGACACTTTAATTCAGCAGCCTAAATTCAATGCTTCCGAAGCTCAAAAACACTTGAATGTTACAATTGACCACGATATTAAAGTACTGGTTAAATTCAGACAGGATTTAACTGAGCAGTTAGTTCAACAAAGTATTGCAATTGACATGGCTAACAAGATTATTGATAAAGGGGACGTTGGAAAAGTAGTTTCCATTGACGGAAATATGATCTATGTTCAATTAAATGATAAAACACAGGCAATGGATGGAAACTGGAAACAGCTAGCAGGCCCTGGTCAGAATGTTTTAATGTTTACTGAAAGCGACAATGTCAAATTAGGAGATAAAGTCATAATTGAAAATGAAAATTTATGTCTTAAAAAGGACAAGTCCTCTCTTAAATGCGATATAATATTATGTTCTTTATGATGGGGATTTAAATGAAGATAACCTTTTTTGGTAGTGGTGGTGGAAGATTTTCCGCCATTTCACAGCGAAGAATGACTGGAGGGTTCAGAATTGATAATCTGGGCGGAAAGAATTATCATATTGACCCCGGACCAGGAGCACTAGTTCGGACATATCAGTTTGGCTTTGACCCTCGTAATCTAAGCGGTGTTTTTGTATCTCATGCACACACTGACCATTATAATGATGCTGAAATTCTAATTGAGGCAATGACCAAAGGAATGACTCGGAGATTCGGTACAATATTTGGAAGTAACAGCGTATTGAACGGCCATGAAAAATGGGGTCCGTGCATTTCCAAATATCATCAGTCTCAATCAGACAAGTTCGTTTTGACACCTGATGAGTTTAAACCTGTTGACAATATTAAAGTCAAAGGCACCAGAACCCAGCACGGTGACCCTACAGGTTCAGGTTTCCAGATTGATTATAACGGATTTAAAATTTCATATACTTCAGATACAGGATACTTTGATGGTCTTGCAAAAGAACATAAAGGTGCAGATATTTTAATTGCCAGTGTTTTAAGACCTGGAAACAGAACAATTAACGGCCACATGTGCACACGCAATTTCATTGACCTGATTAATGAAGTTGAACCTCAGGTTGCCGTAATGACTCATTTAGGTCTTAAGATGATATCAAGCAATCCGGTTACAGAAGCTAAAAAAGTTTCAAAACAGACTGGAGTAAAGACAATTGCCGCTTATGACGGATTGTCTTTCAATGTTAACTATAACAATCCGAAACGCTTTAGACTGATATCTCTAAAAGATGTTGAATCATCAACTCACAGCACTTCTCACAATCTGTTTAATAATGAAAGAAAGAATTCTTATCAGTTGGCTTTCAAGCATAATGAGTTTGATGAAGTATCATTCATGAAAAAGAATTAAATTTGTTTGTCTAAATTTGTAGGATGAATGAATCCTGAACGAATCATGTGGTCTGCAAGAACTATTGCAGTGCTTGATTCAGCCACAACTGTCACTCTAGGACAGATGCACGGATCATGTCGTCCTTTAATTTCTATTTTTTTGTTTTCCATATTTTCCAAGTCAATTGAATTCTGACATTTGGAAATTGAAGGGGTTGGCTTAACTGCAATCCTTGAAATTATAGGCATTCCGTTAGTCATTCCTCCGATGATTCCACCTGAATTATTTGTTTTAGTTGTAACTTTACCATTTTCAATCTGGTATTCATCATTGATTTGTGATCCTGTATGGTTGGCTACATCAAATCCAAGACCAATTTCAACTCCTTTAACAGCCCCTATATTCATAAGTATTCTTGCCAGGTCTCCGTCAAGCCTTTCAAATACAGGTTCGCCAAGACCCTGGGGAACACCGACTGCAATGGTTTCTACAATTCCTCCAATTGAGTCTCCTTCCTGTTTTTTGGCTAAAATCAACTCTTCCATTTCTTCAGCAGCTTTTAAATCGCCGCATCTGACTGGATTTTTTTCAATATTTTCTTTGATGGTTTCAAAATCCTGTGGTTTTGCCTTAACATCACCGATTTGGGTAACATGTGATATTATTTCAATATTCTGTGTTTTAAGAAGTTTTTTAGCTATTGCTCCGCCAATTACATGTCCAATTGTTACTCTTCCGCTTCCTCTTCCGCCGCCGTTGTAGTCATAGTTGCCGTATTTCATCATCCAGCCAAAATCTCCATGGGACGGGCGTGGGGTATTTTTAAACATTGAGTAGTCTTTTGAATGCTGATTTTTATTGAATATGACTCCTGCAATAGGAGTTCCATCAGTTTTTCCTTCAAAAATACCTGATAATATTTGAACTTCATCAGCTTCTTTTCTTGGAGTAGTTACACTGCTTGTTCCTGGTTTTCTTTTGTCTAGTTCTTTTTGAATATATTCTGGTGTTAATTCAAGATTTGCAGGACATCCGTCAACAACAGCCCCAACAGCTACGCCGTGACTTGATCCGAAACTTGTTATTTTAAATTTTTCTCCAATTGAATTTGACATGTTTAGCCTCTTTTTAGCAATTGGTGTAATGTTTGTATTTTAAAGTTTTTAAATTTTTAAATTTTTGCAGATGTTTTTGCATTGTTGAAGAGTTAGTCCCGCTTTTAGTGTTCCTTTTTCAGTGTCCAGTGTAAAATCAGAATTGACATTAACGATTTCTTTTAGAAAATCTCTGTAAGCTTTGAGTGCTTCTTTTCCGTCAGGTCCTGCTTCTTTTTTTAGCTTTTCTATATCGTCTCCACACTTTATAAAATCAAAAATTTTCAATAATCCTTTTTTTCTTGGTGATGTTCTTTTCACATCTTCTTCAGTAGGATTTGGGAAAGCAAATGTGATTTTGTAAGAGCCTTGTGAAATCTCTTTAACAATTAAATCTTCGTTGTTTGGTGTAGTTTCGGATAACAGGTTTGTAGTTAAAAATTCTGTCTGGTTAAAGTTATTACTTACTTTATTCAGTTCTGGTACGTTTAAAATGTTATTTTGTTCGTTGTTTAATCTTAAATGAATATGATTAATTTCTTCTATGAATCTTATTTTGTCATTTTTGTATATATCATAAACATATTTGTATGTTTCATAATTGCCCTGAGTTCCAAATTTATCTGGATGTTTTTTTAGATATTCTTCCATTTCACTTAAATCAGCTTCCATTTCCTTTAATTCTTTATCATAATCTTCTAATGTATCAAAAACCATATTTAATCTCCTATTAAATGTATTACTCCTTTTTTATTTCCTTTTCTATCTTGTCCAAATAGTTTAGTCAAGATTCTTATTTTAGATTTTAGGAAATATTCATAGTCTGTTTTTTCATAATGGGGGTATCTGTATACTCTAAATGAATGACAATATCCTTTAGTTTTAGATTTAGAGGTCATTATTAAATCTTCAATTTCTCTCTTTTTGTTGTTTTTTTCAGCTTCGTATCCATTGAATTCTGTCAATGTATCAATATCATTTGGATTTTCTTTTGATGTTATAAAACTACCGTCAATCCAGTGATCAATAAAATATCCAGTATTTTTAATTTCTTCTAAATGTTTTTCATATTCTTTAATAATCTCCTTTCTTCTTTTAGTGTTTGAAAATATTTCTTTAATCTCTTTTAATGTCATATAATACATTCCATAAGGCAAATTTCCATTTTCGTCAAATCCGTCAAATTTTTTTCTAAGCATAATATCACTTTTAAAATTCAACAGACGTCTGCACCTATATATTTCAATACATAGATATAAATATTTTTTTCAAAACTCCTTCCTAAATTCTTCCAAAGTTATTCCAAGAGATTATACTAGTTTAAATCAATTTTACAGCCTCATGACAATTTTTTCAAGTCACTACAATTTTACGCAGTGACAACAATAATGCAAATTTTAAATAATTTCAGAAGTAAACTAATAACTAAGTGATTATTATGCAATATCCGGTTACAAGAATGAGAAGATTAAGAAAAAATGCTAAAATTAGAAATATTGTGCGCGAAACCAAATTAGAAAAAGAAGACTTAATTTATCCGATTTATTTTAAAGAAGAGCTTCAGGGAGATGAAAAAGAAGAAATTTCATCACTTCCAGGTGAATTCAGATACTCTCTCGATAGTGGTGTTGAATTTGCAAAACAGCTTGAAGAGAAAGGCTTAAAATCAATTATCGTATTTGGAATACCTCGTGAAGACAGTAAAGATGAAATAGCTACTCCTGATTATTCAGCAACAGGAATTGTACAAAAAGCTGTCAGAAGACTTAAAAAAGAAACAAATCTTGTTGTTATAACTGATGTGTGTTTATGTCAATATACTTCACATGGCCATTGCGGCATGATAGTTGAAAACGATGACACTGATGACGGAATAGAAATATTAAACGATGAAAGCCTGCCTTACATTGCAAAAGTTGCACTTTCACATGCTGAAGCTGGAGCGGACATTGTTGCACCTTCCGATATGATGGACGGTAGAGTCGGTGCAATCAGACAATGCCTTGATGAAAACGGTTATACTAATGTAATGATAATGTCATACTCTGCAAAATATGCTTCTGCATTCTATGAACCGTTCAGGGTTGCTGCATGTTCATCACCTCATGCAGGAGACAGAAAATCCTATCAGATGGATCCTGCAAATGCTGTTGAAGCAATCCGTGAATGTGAACTTGATGTAATTGAAGGATGTGACTTTTTAATGGTAAAACCTGCACTTCCTTATCTTGATGTAGTTCGCATGGTCAGAGATGAGTTCATGCTGCCTTTGGTTGCTTATAATGTAAGCGGTGAGTATGCAATGCTTATGGCAGCTATTGAAAAAGGATTTTTAACAGAACGTGCGATATTGGAAGCACTTCTTTCAATTAAAAGAGCTGGAGCAGACTTAATAATCACAAATTTCGCATCATATTTACTTTTAAATGAGATGATAGAATGAATCCATCTGAAATTGCAAAAATAGCTCAGATTGCATCAGCGCTTGAAGTAAGCGGATATCCTAAACCTGGAAATGTCCACAGAACCCGTGACTATGATGATATGGAATTTGAAGACTTTATAATAAGCGGTATTGTAATCGGTGATACAATCCGTGAAGCGTGCACTGACGTTGATGTGGAAAATCCTGAACTTGGTAAATACATCCTTCAGGCGGTTGCTGAAACCGACAGATGGATTAAAAACAACACCAACCTTGGAATTGTAATGATGACAACTCCTATTGCTGTTGCAGCTGCAATCAGTGAATCATTTGATGATATTCGCGAAAACATTAAATTATTGATGTCAAACACTTCAGTTGATGATGCATGTGATTTGTATGATGCAATAAACATTGCCGATGCCGGTGGAATGGGGGACCAGGATGAATATGATGTTGCAAGCGACAATGCTAAACAGGAGTTAAGGGACAACGCTCAGACAATGTATGATGTTTTAAAAATCTCTGCTCCATGGGACATGCTTGCACGCGAAATGACCTCAGACATGCCTGCAGTATTTGAAATAGGCTATCCTACATACCATAAATTAAGAGAAGAGAAATCTCAAAATGAAGCCTGTCTTTTAACATTTCTGACAATACTTTCTCATGTTCCGGACACTTTAATTTCTCGAAAATATGGGGATGATGAAGCACTTAAAATATCAATGATGACAAGAGACTTGCTTAAAATGCAGGATTCAGATGATTTTATGCAAACAGTCGGACAATTCGATGATTATTTATTTAAAAACAAGTATAATCCCGGAACAACTGCTGATTTGACTGCAGCTTCCATTTTTGTAAGTTATTTGAAATCCAATTTCGAATAATCTTTTTCTTTTTTTTATTGTTATTTAAACTAACAACCGTTAGTTTTATATGATATAACTAACAACTGTTAGTTAATGAAGATTAATAACAGAGATAAAATTTTTGATGTTTCAGTTGATTTGTTCTCAAAATACGGTTATGATGCTGTTTCCATTCGTCGGATTGCAGGTGAAGTCGGAATAAAGGAAAGCTCAATATACAATCACTACAAATGTAAGGAATCCATTTTGGATGCAATTCTTGAATACTATATTTCAAAAATGACAAGCGATGAGATTCCGCTTTCAAAAGCCGCTGAAAACCTTGATGTTGGCATTGATTTTTTTTATAATACTGGTCTGGAACTGTATAAATCAAAGCTGTGCGAACCTCAAATGATGAAGATAACAAGAATTATTCTTGTTGAAGCCTATCATAATGAAAAAATCAGAGATTTTGTAAAAAATGCAATGATTGCCGGACCGATTAACGGCTGGATGGATTTATTTGATTTGATGAAAATGAAAGGTTTAATCCGCAAAGACTCTGATTCCAGACATCTCGCCGAATCATTCTATTATTATGGGCTGTTTTTGATGATAGAACATTTCATTGTAAATTATCCTGAAGATGATGGTGTTTTTCTTGAAAGACTTGGTGAAAAATCACAGCTTCAAATGGAACTTATTTTTAATTCTGTAAGGGAGATAAAATGATTAAAATAAGACCTGAAAATGAAAATGATTATGATGATGTGGAAATACTGGTTAGAAACTCTTTCTGGAATGTATATCGTCCGGGAGCTTATGAACATTATATTGTCCATAATCTAAGAAGTGATGATAGTTTTATAGAAGATTTAGCATATGTTATGGAAATTGATGGCGAAATTGTGGGTCATATCAATTATTCATGGGGTTTCATGGAATACGAAAATGAAAGTATGCCTGCAGCAGTGTTGGGTCCTCTTTCAGTTGATGAAAATCATCAAAACCAGGGTTTAGGTTCAAAATTAATCAGATACACATTAAATCTTGCTGAAAGAGAAAATATTCCCTTTGTTTTTGTAATAGGCGATGAAAATTATTATCATAGATTCGGTTTTGAAAGTGCCTCGAAATATGAAATCTTTCTTGATGGGACTGACAGCGATGATGAATGTCCTTTTTTTATGATTAAAGTCTTTGATGAGAACAAATTAAAAAATAAGGGAATATTCCATAATCCTGATGTTTTTAACTTGAATCAATGTGATGTTGATGAATTTGATAAAAATTTTGAATTTAAAGAGAAATTAGTTCTTGAATCTCAATTGGGGGAATTATAGTTATGAAATATGTAATAATCAATGGGTCACCTAGAAAGAAAAATACCTGTGCCGTAATTAAACAAATCAAATCCAATCTTGAAGGGGAGTTTGAAGAAATTAACTTACAAAAGGAAAAGATTCCATTATGTCTGGGATGTTATAACTGCATAGTTAAAGGAGAGGAGTACTGTCCTCATGCTGATAAAATTGCTCCTATAGTTGAAAAGATAAATGAATGTGACGGAATAATTTTAGGTTCACCGGTCTATGCAATGAATGTAACAGCACTTCTCAAAAACTTCTTTGACCATACTGCCTATTTTTTCCACAGACCTCAATTTTTTACAAAAAAGGCAATAGTGGTCGTTACCACTGCCGGTGCAGGCCATAAAAAGGTAGCAAAATATATTGATGAGACATTAAGGCATTGGGGTGTAAATAAGGTGTATAAAATTGCAATGGCCTGTGGCGGAAAGGAAACTCTGGAGACAGAAGAGATAGATAAAGTCTCTAAAAAGTTTTCTAATGATGTAACATCAAATAAGATTTATTCTCCCAAATTTGGAGATATATTGTTTTTTGATGTGTGGAAGGTTATGGCAAAATCAGACAATCCTATCAAGGCGGATGCGGAATATTGGAATGAAACAGGTTTGATAAATGAGGATTTTTCACCTGACGTTAAATTGAATTTCATAAAAAAAGGATTTTCAAAACTAATGTTTTTTATATTGAAAAGAGCAATAAAATGATTATATAACATTTTGGGGTTGAAAATTCATGGCTGAAAAAATTGCTTTAGCACCTTGCAACGGCATGAGCGCAAACGGACTTGTATCCCGCGTAGCGGTTGGTGACTGCAAAAAAGAAAATGATAATGCAATATCAATATGTATGGGCTCGACATCAGCGGATATCGAAGGTAAAAACAATGAAATGCTTAAAAAGTATCCTATTGTTGCCGTAAACGGATGTCCCAACGGATGTGTGAATAAGATTTTAAAAAATAAGGGAATTGATGTGGGCTACACAATTGCTGTTGATGAAATTTTAAAAGACTATGATGTATCTGCAAAAGATCCTTTCAGATTAGACACAGAAGCCGAAGAATGTGTAAAAATAATCAAGGAAGAATTAAATAAAACGATTGAAAATTTAATGTGATTTTTAATTAATTCTCCTGCTGTTGTGTATTTTACTCTTCCAAAAGACCACACTCAATGGTCAATATATGACTTAGGTGGTTTTGGAATGAGTTTAATGCTGGCAGCAACTGATTTAGGTGTAGATTCAATCCCTGCATATGAACTTGTAAAATATCCATATATTTTAAGGGATAATCTCCCAATTCCTGAAGATGAAGATATTATTATGGGTATTGCTTTAGGATATGAGTCTGACGAACACATCAACACCTACGAATCCCCTAGATTGGATTTAGATGAAATTTTAAAAATAAATTAAATACTTTTTTTCTTTCTTTTCTTTTTTTTAGTTCAATATTTATACTTTTTTTGAACATATATTTTATTACGATTTAATAATTGGCAGAGTAATTTTTCATAATTTTGAACAGTTACTTAAATTGTAATTGCCAGTTGGGAGTAAAAAAATGAAGCGTAAACTTTTGATAACCTTTTTAATGGTGATATTGGCATTCTGTTTTTTAACTGCCGGTTTCAGTCAGAATTCTGATGAAAATTTAAAGTTTTCAAATGATTCATCTGATTTTGTGGTGGTTAATGATGTTGTACCTGATGTTATTATTGAAATAAGATATTACTCAACTTATAATTTCGTCGGTGACCGTATCGATGGATATGAACAGCCTACTGCACTTTTAACCAAAGAGGCTGCAGATGCTCTTAAGCAGGTCAGTGATGAGCTGAAATCTAAAGGCTATCGCTTAAAAATATATGATGCATACCGCCCGCAAATGGCCGTCAATCATTTTGAAAAATGGGCTAAAGACACTGGGGATGTTCGCATGAAAGATTATTTCTATCCTGAACTTGATAAGTCAGTATTGTTTGATCAGGGATATATCTTAAATCATTCAGGACACAGCAGAGGAAGTACTGTTGATTTAACTCTCTTTGATGAAAAGACAGGAAAGGAACTTGATATGGGAGGCACTTTTGATTATTTCGGTCAGCGCAGTCATCCTGATTACAAGAATATCACTGATGAGCAGTATAATAATCGTATGATACTTCGTCAGGCAATGATGAATCATGGTTTTGAACCTTTAGATGAGGAATGGTGGCATTTTACACTTAAAA
Organism: uncultured Methanobrevibacter sp.; assembly: GCF_900314615.1. NCBI lineage: Archaea > Methanobacteriati > Methanobacteriota > Methanobacteria > Methanobacteriales > Methanobacteriaceae > Methanobrevibacter > uncultured Methanobrevibacter sp. The sequence goes on from NZ_OMWA01000001.1 coordinate 58,830, forward strand.
ACGAACCTTATCCGGATACATATTTCACTTTTCCGGTTAGCGAAGATTCTGTTTCAAGATAGATTATAACCTCTTCAATGAGGTTAATTATTTTTTTTTAACCTTTTTTTACATAATTTCTATATTTTCCCAAAACTTTTCCATTGTTTTTGAATTATCATTATCTTTATAAATAGATTTGAACATATATTATTATATTATAATTAATATATTATGGTGTTTAAATGAGTGAGGATATTAAAAAAACCATTAGTGAATTGCATATTTATGAAAAGAAACTTTTAAAAGAATTAGGAGATAATCCGGGCATTACTCCACAGCGCATTGCTTTAAATACTGATATGGACATCAAATCAGTCATGAGTGCGGCAGGTTCTCTTGCATCCAAGGACATTATAGAAATGCGCAAGGATGTTGAAAAAATTTATTCCCTGACAAAAGACGGGGAAAAATATGCTAAACAGGGTCTTCCTGAACGTAAAATATTAAACGCTCTTGCTGTTAAAAAACAAATCGCAATGAAAGATTTGGCTGATGAAGCAGGCATTGATAAAAAAGAAACAGGAATTGCTCTTGGATGGCTTCGCCAGAAAAACTGGGCTCAGATTGACAAAGGAGTACTCAACATTACCGATATAGGTAAGGAATTTGCAGACAAAGCAAGTGTTGATGAAGAGGTACTGGAGTACCTTAAGGCAAATGCTGATGGAGTTAAACTTTTTGCTGATGATTTAAAAGAAGGTTTTAAAAAATTAACCGGTAGGAAAAATATATTAAATATTAAAAAAGAGACCTCACACTCTTTTAAACTCCTTCCTAAAGGTGAAGCTATTTTAAAAGAAGGCTTTACAATCAAAGAACAGGCTACTCAATTAACACACCAGCAGTTAAAAGAAGGTGAATGGAAAAGCCTGGAATACCGTCCTTATGATATCAATGCTGAAGCTCCTGTTGTTTTTGCAGGTAAAAAACACCCGTTAAGAGTAATCATTGATGAGATAAGAGATATCTTTTTGGATATGGGGTTTCTGGAAGACAACGGGGAATATGTTGAATCTGCATTCTGGAACTTTGATTCACTTTTCCAGCCACAGGACCATGCTGCCCGTGAGATGCAGGATACATTCTACCTTAAAAATCCTTTAACATGTGATTTGCCTGATGATGATCTGGTTAAATTAACAGCTGAAACTCATGAAACCGGTGCAGATACCGGTTCTATCGGATGGCAATATAAATGGAGTGAAGACATTGCACGCCAAAGCGTTTTAAGAACACACACTACTGGAATTTCCACAAAACACTTATTTGAACATGAACCTCCAATCAAAATGTTTTCCGTTGGAAGAGTATTCAGAAGAGAAACTTTCGACTACAAACACTTGCCGGAATTCCATCAGGTTGAAGGACTTGTCTGCGGTGAAGGAATAAGCTATCAGAATCTTTTAGGTATCTTAAAAGAGTTCTATAAAAAATTAGGTTTCGAAGTAAGATTCAGACCTGCTTACTTCCCGTACACATATCTCTCCACTGAAAGTGAAATCTATCTTGAAGAAAAAGGAAGCTGGATTGAACTTGGTGGTGCTGGAATGTTTAGACCAGAAGTATTGAAACCTTTAGGTATCAACCAGCCTGCACTTGCTTTTGGTATGGGTATTGAAAGGCTTGCAATGATAAGATACGATGTGGAAGACATCCGTATGCTTTACAAAAGTGATATCAAATGGCTTCGTGAACTGCCTGTATCAAGAGGAGTCGAATTATAATGTCAATCAAGCTGGTTTCTTGGAATGTTAACGGAATCAGGGCAGTTTCCAAAAAGGATGAATTTTGGGACTGGTTTGAAAATACTGACGCTGACATTATCAACTTTCAGGAAGTAAGAGCAACTCAGGATAAGATTCCTAAGAAATTGGCTGACGTTGAAGGATTTCATCAGCACTTCAATGAAGCTGAAAAGAAAGGATACAGCGGTGTTGGAACATACTCAAAAATTGAACCTTTAAGCGTAACTCGGGGTCTTGGAGTTGAAGAGCTTGACAGTGAAGGAAGAGTGCTGAAAATCGAGTATCCTGACTTTATCCTATACAATATTTATTTCCCGAACAGTGGAATGAATGCCAAAAGACTTGATTTCAAAGTTGATTTCTGCAATGCACTTCTCAAACAGTTGGTAGAACTTAAAGAGGAAGGCAAAAACATTGTTATCACAGGAGACTATAACATCGCTCACAATCCGATTGATGTTTATAATCCTAAAAACTGTGAAGGAAAATCCGGGTATCTGCCTGAAGAACGTGCATGGCTGGATGAGCTGGAAGAGGCAGGTTTTGTAGACACCTTCAGAATCTTTGATGAAGGCGAAAACAACTTTACATGGTGGAGCTATAGAACCCGTGCACGTGAAAGGAATGCCGGTTGGAGACTGGACTACTTTTATGTCAACGAAGAAATTAAGGATAATGTAAAATCAGCTGAGATATTGGCTGATATCTATGGTTCTGACCACTGTCCTGTCACTTTAGAACTTGAATTTTAAAAAAATAGTTGATTTTTGGTGATTATAATATTGTATTAACGTCACCAATATCTTCAATAATTGTAATATCTAATTTTTCCTGTTTGATGTATTCCCGGTCTTCTTCTGTTACATCAGAATTTACAAGAATTGCACTTAATCCTGCATTGACCGCTCCAAGAGCATCTGCCTTGAATTTATTTCCAATCATTACTGATTTTTCAGGATTTCCATTCATTTTTCTAAGGGCAACATCAAAAATAAGTTTATTCGGCTTTTCCTGACCAACCTCTTCGGAAGTAATTACTTCATCAAAAAATGAGTAGATGTTGAGCCTTACAAGTTTTTCCCATTGCTTTATGGTAATACCGTTTGAAATGACTGCAAGACGATAACCCTGACTTTTCAGATAAATCAATGTATTGATAGTTTCAGAAAATGGTCTTAAAAGCGCCATTTTAACATTGTGGTATGTGGTCATTCCAAGTGCAACAAGCATAGGATCTTCATGGCCCAGAACAACCTGGGTTAACATATTGAAATGCTTACCATAATTTGATCCTTTTTCACGAATAATAGTTTTTAAAACTCCGTATGCTTCATCTTTATCAAGCGGCAGTCCATTATCAACCATCAAACCGATAGCTGCTTTTCTTGCAGTTTCAGCAAAATCTGTTGTGTCCAATAATGTTCCGTCTATATCAAAGAAAACCACACGGTCATCATCGTTCATCATATAAATCTAATTATAATTTTAAAAATATTTAAATTTTTTTAGAAGAATGCATCCAGACTCTGCTGGACTTCTCCACGTGCCATATCTTCAAGGTCTCTTCTTGTGTATCCGAAGGCATACATGATTCTCTCAACTGCAGGTATCAGCTGGTTGTTGATATAATAGTCCTTGTCATATGCATATCCTTCACTGTATTCATATGGTACGGCACGCTGGCTGATAGATCCTTTTCCTTTAACGATTATATACTGTATGATGGTTCCTCTTGTTACTTTAATGCCATGTTCCTCGATTTTCCTTGCAGCAACAACATGGGGTCCGACCTGTTTGTACTGGTCAAGAGGTTTGGTAATCTGGGTGTGAATAATCAGTTCCTTGTTTTCAACATCACCCTTTTTGATTCTTTTAAGGACTTTTTTTACAGCTTTAATGGCCTTGTCAGAATCCCCCTCTTTTAAAATTGCCATTAAAACTTCTTCCTGTGTTTTTTTAACAATAGGAGCCCAGTCTCTTCTAACAAGCTCAAGACCTTTTGCTATAATCTCTCCGTCTTCGATAACTGCATATCTTTTTTTGCTTACGAAAAATCCTCTTCTGTAGAATCCTTCATATTCAAGTTCCATGCTTTCGGGAAGTGTTGAATTGAGATAAGTTAAAAACTTTTGAGCTTGGGCTTTAATTTCCGCTTCAAGAGCAATTTGTTCGGGGCTTTCACTGACCAATTTTTACACCTGTTTAATAGTATATCGCTTGGTGTTAATATTCTTTTGTGAGGGCAATTTTACAGACTAATAACAATTTTATTGCCCTGAAATCACTTAATTTAGGTTAAAAATACTCAATATTACTTCTCAAATGCTCTTGGACTTTTAATATATGTTATGTTGTATATAGTATGGTATGGAGTTGATAACATGAAAAAGGAAAGATTAATTTCGAGTTACGATGAGCTCAACGATACATTCGTTGGCAAAATCGACGGCAAAAACGGATATAGTGCAAACTACTGCATTTCCGAAGGTATTTTTTTGAATATGGACAAGAATAACATGCCAACTTCAGTTTTAGTTGATAAAGCATCTGAAGTATTCAATGTATCCAAAAAATGTCTGGAAAGTGCAAACGTTCAGATAGGCATAATATGTGACGGAGACTGCCTGTCATTCAAAATGTTCGTTGAAGATTCCAATATCTGCTCTTTAAGATGCAAAAACAGTTTCGGAATCCCAAATTTGAACTTTCTTGTAGATTGTAACATTTAGTTACATCTTCCTTATTTTTTTTTTAAATAACTTTTAAATAGGATTAACAATAATGATTAATTAGAGTGATATCATGGATAATGAAAAAATCAATATTGATTCTGCTGATGAAATTGTTATTGTTGTACCTGAAGAATCTATCAAGGATGGAGAAATTGAAATAGATTTGGATGAGCTTGGAATTGATGTTGAATCATTAGGTGAAAACGTCAATATCGTAATTCAGGTTGAAGGCGAAGAAGACGGTGATCTGGTATTGGATGACGGCACAGAGGTTGTAATATTCGATGAAGACGATGATGATGAAATCACCGAGCCGAATGAATGGTATTTTGATGATGACCCTTATGAAATTGTTTATTATGAATTCCCTGATTTTGATTAGGTGGTAGTGTGGAAGAAATACCATATTATGTTTATGATGAAGATGAAAAATCCCACAAAATGTCTGAAAATGGTGAAGCCTACATTGATGATGAAGATTTAAGGCAACTGCTTTTGGACTACCTTGGAGATAAGGTTTCAGAAGAGGAAATTCAAAAAATCCTAAAAGCGGCTTCTGATGAGAACCTTTCCGAAGAGGATTTTGATAAACTCCTTGATGAATTTATTTCATCTCACAAATCCTGATTTTTACTATTTTTTGCTGAAAAATAAAACATTTATATATAATGATAAATTAATATTTAATTATCATTATTCTTTAAGGCTCTTTTTTGCTCTCAAAAATTAAACTATTATTAATCTTGCAAATAGCTTTAATTGAAAAGAGACTTAAAGGCTGCGATTATTATATTATTAATTATATTTATTAGGTGAAATAATGGCAATTTCTCAAGGAAAATCAACTAGAAGTCCATCCGGTGCAAGAAATGTTGCAAACCGTGGAAAAAGGAAATCCGAATTAGGAAGAGACCCAGCTGAAACTAGGTTAGATGAAAAAAAATTAAGAAAAATCAGAACCCGTGGCGGAAACGAAAAACTAAGATTAGCTTCCGGTAACAAAATCAACGTTACAGATGCTAATGGTAAAACCCAAGTAGTCGACATTCTTGGGGTAGTAGAAAACACCGCAAACCCTAACTACGTAAGAAGGAACATCATTACCAAAGGGGCTATTGTAGAAACTCCGGAAGGTAATGCAAAAGTTACATCTAGACCTGGTCAAGATGGTATTATCAACGGAATTTTAATTTAATTCCACTCTTTTTTTCTATTTTTTTTAACTAAATTAACTAAAATTATATACTTGTTTTAATAAATTATTATATTGATAATTAATTTAGGAGATATAATGTCAGACGATAAAATTAGTATGAATCATGGTGCTGGCGGAGAAGTTATGGCAAATTTAATTGCCAGCACAATATTGGATAATATCACTAAAAAAAGCGTAAATGGTGGAATTAGCTTAGATGCATTAGATGATGGAGCTTCCATTCCTTTAGATGACTGGGAAATTGTTATGACCACTGATGGTCACACAATCGATCCGTTGTTTTTCCCTGGCGGAGACATTGGTAGAATTTCCGCAGCAGGAACAATAAATGATGTTTCTGTAATGGGTGCACGTCCTCTTGCTATTTCCAATGCAATCATTATGCAGGAAGGATTTCCAATAGATGATCTGGATAAAATCATAAAATCCCTGAATGAAACCTGTCAGGAAGTTGATGTGGCTGTAATCACAGGAGATACCAAAGTAATGCCTCAGGATAAAATCGATGGAATTGTAATGGTAACCACCGGTATAGGTATAGCTAAAAAAGGTGAAGTGATTCGTGACTCAACATTGGAGGTCGGTGATAAAATCATTGTCACAGGAAGTTTAGGTGACCACGGAATGAGTTTGATGTCATTCAGGGAAGGATTCGGTTTTGACACTGATTTGAAATCTGATGTTGCTCCAATGTGGAATATTATCAAAAAAGCATTAGATATCGGGGGAGTTACTGCTATGAAAGACCCTACTCGTGGAGGATTTGCAAATGCAATCAATGAAATGGCTTCAAAAGCAGGAGTTGGTGTCGTCCTTGAACAGGATGCAATTCCTATCAGAGAAGAGGTTCATGCAGTATCTGAAATGTTAGGCATAGATCCGTTTGAAGTAGCTAATGAAGGTAAAGTTGTAATGGGAGTTAAAGCCGATAAGGCTGAAGAAATCCTTGAAGCCATCAAAGGCGAAAAATATGGTGAAAATGCAGCTATAATCGGCGAAGTGGTTGAAGGAGATTATGTTGTAGTCAACACTCCTATTGGCGGTGAAAGAATTCTCGAAGCACCTATCGCTGACCCGGTTCCTAGAGTATGTTAAGGTGATAAAATGGCATCAGTTTTTTCCAGAAGAATATTTGCATACATAATTGACTTCTTTATAGTATCTGCAGTAATGGCAATAATTTCATATTTGCTGTCCCTGACAATAAATCCTACAGAAATTTCTTCAGTATATGCATATTTCCCTTATATAGCTCCTGTTTTAGGATTCTTTTACTTTGTCCTTTGTGAAAAAGCTAAAGGAGCAACTGTAGGTAAAGCATTACTTTATCTTGAAGTAAGGTCTAAAAACGGTTCATATATGAATTGGGCACAGGCTATCGTACGTAATGTCACTAAAATATACTGGATACCAATCATCTTCGATTGGCTAATCGGCAGAATAATGAACACTGACAGACTGTTTGGTAATATTACACGTACTGTCGTTGTTAACGCTATAAATTAAGAGTATTATGATAAAAAAGGTTCAAGTTCTTTGGTACTTAAATAAGGAAGATTTAGAAAACTATTGTATTGATTTCAAGGAATATAAATCCCATAAGCTTGACGGATATGAAATCTGTGATGTTGATGAGGATTTAATCTTTGATTTGTGTGATAGAGACCCTGATAGACTTGAACCGATCGGTTATTTTAAAAACGTTAAAGAAATTGAGAACTATGTCTCTGACACCATCACAAATAATGAGTATGAGCTTGACATAGATTCTCCCGAGCTTAAAGAAAAAATAAAAACTGCCTGTGAAAATATCGAATTTTCAGGCGAGGACTACTACATCTCTATAGGTTCTGGTCTTGGAGATGAGGATATAAAAATAGCCGGTTGGTTTGATGCACTGAGACGGGAGTACAATAGTGCTTCTAAAGATAATGTGTGGATTTTGGCCGTTACAGGCTATGATCCTTATGAGTTGTCTTTAACCGGCAGAACATTGTCATATGTTCTTGCAGACATTTTAAATTTAAATGAATCATCACTTGATAATCTCATCCCGAATAAGGGCAGAATAAGCGTTGAAGAATGGAATGAGATTTTAGAAAAAGTATACAAGAAAAATAAAATTTATTTAGGTTTAAACAGGGTAATTTAAACTTCACCCTTTTTAAACTCACTTGGTTCGAAATAAGATATTTCAGCTAGTTTCTGGTCAATCAGCTCTTTGTTTACATCTGTTGTATCAGTGTATACAATAGCCAATGTCCTTCCGTATCTGTCCTGTGGCTGCTTATCGTCAATATCAAGATAAACTGTTTTTCCAAGGCATGCATCCTTGACGAATTTTTCCGCATTGCTGTTTGTTGCATCTGTTTTTATCTGTGTCAGCTGGACTCTGCCCACTCCGTAAACCTGAATGGTATTGCCGTCAATGACATCGACGCATTTGCCTGCATTGTCATAGTGCACTGTTTTCCCGCCAATAGTAAGGCTTCCGCTTTTCTTTTCAATGCTGTTTGAATCAGCTAAAAGCGCATTGGCTATTGTAAGGCCGATTGTTACTAAAAAGATTATCAGCAGTATAATGGATATTTTCTGTTTGTTCATGATTATTCTTTCTTGTAGTGTTCACAGTAACGTTTGTATCTGCAGGATCTGCATTTGTTTGCGTTTTTGGTTGGAACGAACGGTTTTGTTCCGTCAAGAAGTCCCTGCATTCTCTCAATTGTGAATTTGATTTCCTTTTCCACTTCAGGTGTGAATATTTCAATCCAGAACAGGTTGTCGGTTCCTCTTTCTCTTAATGCTGCTTTCATTTTCCTTTCATCGCCAGTCATGCTTTTAAATGCAAGGCAGTATGCTCTGACCTGGTTCATTGTGGATATATATGGTGTACGTCCAGGTTTGTCATCGATTATCACGATTTCATCAGGTTTCATCCATATTTCATCGATGTGGCCTCTTATTCCGTATTCTGGAGCTATTACAAAGACTTCCCTTGACATTGATGCATCAGTTTTTGACGCTTCAACTGCATCTTCAAATGTTGAAGGTGTTGAGTCTTGTTTGAAGATGTCTTCAAGCTGGTGGTGGATGTCGCTTCCATGTGTCATTTCAGGTGTGGATGGTGTTTCTATACCTTTCATGTATTCGAGATATATCTGGTATTCACAATATCCTTGCTGATTCAACCAGCTGATTGGGAAATTGTTTTTACCTTCGATTATTTGAACACCTTTAATGTCAGGATGCTGTTTGCTTTCATATTCTTTTTCATATCCAGTAATGTTTTTTTGTTCCATAATTAGATTTTGTCATTTTAAATACTTATTACTTGTCATGCGCTCTGTGAGATTTTAAATACAAAGTAATCTAAAAGTAATCTCATGCATTATGTCACATCCAAAAGCATACTGTCCAAAGACAACGGAATGAATCTCTACAGAGGATGCACCCACGGATGCATCTACTGTGATTCAAGAAGCGATGTCTATAACATGGACCATGACTTTGAAGATATAGAGGTTAAGCAGAATTCCCTGGAACTTCTTAAAAAGGAGCTAATCAAAAAAACGCCGTCAATGATTGGAACAGGTGCAATGACAGATCCTTACGTTCCTCTTGAAGGCCATCTTAAATATCTGCGAAGGGCACTGGAGATGATATATAAATACGGATTCGGATTTACATGCATCACCAAATCAGACCTGGTTTTAAGGGATCTGGATTTGCTTTTGAAAATCAATGAAAAATCTAAGGCGGTAGTTCAGATGACTCTGACTACATCAGATGATGATTTGTCTAGCATACTGGAGCCAAATGTCTGCACTACTTCACGGCGTGTTGATGTCCTAAAAAAGCTGAGTGATGCCGGAATTCCAACAATCGTGTGGTTGTGTCCGATTCTTCCATACATTAACGACACCGAAGATAATATTGGCCGGATTATAGATTACTGCATTGAATCGAATGTTAAAGGAATACTGTGCTTTGGAATGGGCTTGACATTAAGGGACGGCAACAGAGAGTATTTCTACTCAAAGCTTGATGAAAATTTCCCCGGCCTCAAAGAGACCTACATTAAAAAATATGCAAACTCTTATTCCCTTCCAAGTCCCGATGAGGGCAAACTCATGGACATTTTCAAAAAAAGAACTTCTGCCAATGGAATTTTAAACGATCCTGATGAAATATTCAGGTATCTTCATGAATTTCCCGAGAAAACCTACCAGTCCACCTTAAATTTTAAATAGCTATTTTTTAAAATATTAATAATGATGAATTTTGATGATTTTAACATTTCAGATGAAATTAAAAATGCCATCGGCGATATGGGCTTTGAAAAGACCACTCCAATTCAGGAAATGGCAATTCCTCTTGGATTGGCGGGAAGAGATATTACCGGCCAGGCACAAACAGGTTCCGGAAAAACAATTGCCTTTGCAATACCTGTTCTTGAAAAGCTGTTTATTCCAGACAGATCTCCTCAATCAATTATCCTATGTCCCACCAGGGAGCTTTGCCTTCAGGTAGCCGATGAGATTTCCAAACTCGGCAAATATGTCAAAAAACTTAAGGTACTTGCAGTTTACGGCGGTCAGCCAATAGGAAAGCAGACAAGAGTTCTTAAAAAAGGAGTTCATATTGTTGTCGGCACTCCAGGTCGGGTAATTGATCATATCGAACGTGGAAACCTTAACCTTATTGGAGTTGAAAGTGTTGTTCTTGATGAAGCAGATGAAATGTTGGATATGGGATTTAGGGATGATATTGAAACAATACTTAAAAGTACTCCTCGCCAAAGACAGACTATGCTTTTTTCAGCTACAATGCCAACAGAAATCAGAAAAATAGCCAAAAATTATCAGAATAATCCTAAATTTATAAAAGTTTCCAACAAAAAGGAAAACATTCCAAAAATCACACAGCACGCCTTCATGACAAATCACAAATATAAGTTTGATGACTTGACAAAATTATTTGAAGTATATGCCATAAAATCAGCGCTTATATTCTGCAATACCAAAAAAGGAGTTGATTTTGTTTTTAAACGCCTGAAAAAGAATGGCTATTCATCAGAAGCTTTGCATGGAGACATGACTCAGAAGACCCGTGACAGGGTAATGAACAAGTTTCGAAACGGAAATGTCAGTTTCCTGGTTGCAACCGATGTGGCTGCCCGTGGTCTTGACATCTCAAATCTTGATTTTATTGTCAACTATGACGTTGCCCAGAACTATGATTCATATATCCACAGAATCGGCAGAACTGCCCGTGCAGGAAAAAGCGGCTGTGCTTTAACATTGGTTTCAAAAGAAGATTTTGCAAACTTTAACAATATCAATAAGCAAAGCAAAGGCAAAATCACACAAAAGAAAATTCCCAGTGATGCAGAAATTGAAAACATTAAATTAAATCGAATTTTGGATGATTCATTAAATTCAATTAAAATTGATAATTTAGAAAAATATATTAAAATAATAAAAAAGAAGTCTTCTGCAGATATTTCTTCTGAGAAAATAGCTGCAGCATTATTAAGGAAATTGGGTGAAAATTAATTATTTTCCACCATCAATAATATTGTATTTGATTTTTTCGTTCTCTAGCTCTCTTGTAAACGCTTTGCTCATATCTCCAACGCAAATTGCAAGAACATTTAAGCCTTTACGTGCCGCATTTGCACTTGCTTGAGGAGCAGCAAACTCAATATCAATTGGTAAGCCTAATTTTTTAACTACTGCACGTGAAACAGTACCTGCAACAGCAACTTTATCAATAGGTTTTCCAGTATTTGTTCCTTTGTCATAGACATTTTTAATGAGGTCTAAATCACATGATTTTGATCCTCCGTCTTTTATTGTTGGAACATTAATTACTGTCACTTCACCAACAGCCATGTCAATAATACCTGTCAAATTGGTTAGTGCTACGTCCATATTCGCTTCAGCATCGTCTAAAACAACACCGGTAGCATTTTCTTCTTTTTTATGAGCGTATAATACTCCATTTTCCATGAATAATCCAACGATGTCATCTTTTTTAAGTTCTTCTTTTGCAATCGCTGGCCAAATGGTTTTATAATGATTCATGGTTTCTAAAACAGAATCAGAGTATTTCCTTAAACTTATAGCATCCTTTTTAACTTTATCTATACCAGATTGAGTTATTTTGTAAGGGGACCTTCCATCTTTGGAGGTTATGTATCCAAGTTCAATTAAGGTCTTGATATTCTCAGATACTGCTTGTATGGTTATTCCTAGTTTTTCAGCCAAATCTTTTTGTTTGAGATGCGGGTCCTGCTTTGAAATTTCACTTAAAATTTGAAAATGGGTAAGTGCACCTCTTTTTTTAAATGCTTTCATCATTTTCATTCCTCAATTATACTTGATTAATATATATTTTTAAACTTATTATATATAAATTAGTTTGATAATTTCCCGGCCAGTGCATCATTGAACTGTTGGAGAAATTCATCTTTTTTGTCAATTGGAATGTATGCACCGCATGCCATGGCATGTCCTCCACCGCTTCCTCCGACATTTGATGCAATTTCACGAATGATATTTCCGAAATGAATTCCGTCATATGAAAGCAGTCTTGAACATCTAAGTGAAATCTTAAGTCCGTCGCTGTCAGTTTGGGTAAATCCTATAATTGGTTTTTTCCAGTTGCAGTATCCTAAAATCATTCCAGTTATTGTTCCGACGATTTCAGGTTTTATACCGTCTCCGTCAAAATACTGGAGGTTTTCCATCTCTATGATGTTGGTTTCATCGCTTTCAGCTACTCTGGCGATTGATGTTGCCAGATTATACCTATGAGTTTTGCTTACTGCTTCCAGTTCATCCAATGCAACGAAACGGTCGCCCTTCAGCACTTCCATGGCAATTTTTTCTTCGTGGTTTCTTCCGCATGCATTCATTGCGGTTGAAAATTCAGATCCGTCTCTTAAAAAACTGTTCTCATCTTCTTTGAGGAATGTATATGAATCTCCGATAATAAGCTGGGGAATGTACTGAACATATTTTCCCGGAACCGCCTTTGAAATCATCTCAACAAGTTTCTGGAAGAGTTTTCCTTTTTCCTGCTGTGTCAGTTCATTCAATGTTTTACGGTTATGCTTTTCATCGATTCCAAGTTCTTCTAAAATGGCCATGGTTTCGGTGGTGTTGTTTGTAATCGGCAGTTTTACATCGCTGAAATAGGATAGTGCAACAAATAACGGACGGGTATTTCTTCCATAAATGTTTATGTCATTTTCTATAAGTCCAAGGTATCCTCCGTCGATTGCATCCTGCTGGATAATCTTATTCAGTCCTTCGAAATGACCTGTCTTTGTATTCTGCATGTCTCCGATAGCTGATAAAACTCCAATCCAGCTTAAATCAGTATAGCCGAATTGCTTGGCTAAAAAATAGCATAATCCTCCTCCGCAAACATAATAGGACCCGTCAATTCCATGATGTATCGGATTGATTTCAAGATAGGTGTAGTCCTTATCATCTCTGTAGTCTAAATCTCTGAGGGGTGGATGGTGGTCTAGGATGATAATTTTTTGACCTTTGACTGCATTGGTATCAATGCGCTGTCCTGAACCCAAATCAGAAAAGATTGTAAGTTCATGGTCAAGTTCGATATCATCAAGGACATCTAAATTTACAAATTCAATTTCATGTTCTTTGTTTTGTCTATCTAGTATGGTTGATAAGATTGCACCTGAACAGATGCCGTCACAGTCGATGTGGGAGTATACCTTAATGTCTTCGGCATTTTTAATAATCTCACATGCCTCGAGGTACTGTTCGTGCATTAGTTGTGGTATTTTCATATTAATCAGTTTCTTATTTCTTTAATTTTTAAACTAACTTCTTTTAACAGTTCAAGTTTTGTTCCTTCCCATTCAACAAGGACACGTCCGGATTTTTCATACCATTTGCCGGGATATGAAAATTCCTTCTGCATACTGTATTTCAAACCGAGCCTTTTAAGAGCTCTTTCGATATCGTTTAATTCCGGATCTTTAACAGCATACTCTTTTGCAATTTTACGTCCTTCTTTTAGGGATAAGTTTTTATTTAGATATTGTGGCCAGATAGTAATCATTCTATCACCTATTTGATTTGATTTTCAAAGATTTCCAATGCATCTTTAACGACTAAATCCATATTGTAGTATTTGTATTTGGCAAGTCTTCCTGCAAAGATGACATTTTCCTCTTTTTCCATTTCAGCTTCATATAATTTGAATTTATCCAGATATTCCTGTGTAGGATAAGGATAACATTTTTCTCCGTTGAATCCGGGATATTCTCTCATGATTGCAGTTTTTCCTTCAACTTCCTGCCATGTAAGTTTTTTAAACTCTGTAATCCTTGTAAAGTAAGGGTCATTAGGATAGTTGACAACTGCAACGTCCTGATATGAATCCTCGTCAACTATTTCATATACGAAGTTCAGGCATCTGTATAAGAGTTCTCCGTATTTGTAATCATAAAAGTAATCGATAGGGCCTGTATATATTAAGGTTTCGTAGTTGATTTTGTCAATGTAGTCCTTGTAGTCTGCCTTAAGGCCCACGTGGATTTTATCGGATTTAATCATGTTTTCACACATTTTTGTAAATCCTTCCTTAGGCATTCCCTGGTAGGTATCGGCAAAGTATCTGTCGTCATGATTGAATCTGAACGGGATTCTTGAAATGACGCTTGAGCTTAAATTGGCAGCTGATGTTCCCCACTGCTTTTCGGTGTAGTTTTTGAAAAGCTTTTCGTAGATGTCACGGCCCGCATTTTTCAAAACCACATCTTCAGAGGATTTTACCTCATCGATATCTTCCTTGTGCTTGTCAATCCACTCTTTCATTGAATTTTCATCCAAATCCAAATCGTAGAGTGCATTCAGGGTATCTATGCAGATTGGCATAGGTACAAGTTTTCCGTCAACATAGCTCAGGACTCTGTGAACGTAATCGTTCCATTCAGTAAACTGTGACAAGTAATCGTGAACCTTCTTTTCATTGGTATGGTAGATGTGAGGTCCGTATTTCTGAATCAGAAGTCCGTTGTCATAAAAGTCATAGACGTTACCTCCGATATGGTCACGCTTTTCAATAATAAGCACTTCTTCATCCAGTTCATTTGCAATTCTCTCAGCAAGTGTAAGTCCTGAGAGTCCTGCTCCTACAATAACGTATTTATAATCCTTCATAATCTTTACTCCCTTGCGGTATATATGGCGGTTTCAATCGCTGTTGTCATTGAGCTCATCAGCATTCTGGTTTTTAAATCGCCTTTATGTATTTTTTTAAGTTTGTTTACTTTTTTAAGCAGCAGTCTGTTTTCTTCTTTTGTAAATGGAGAGGTTTTCCATGTATGCATCCAGTGAAGCAGATGCGGATTGAGTGATACTGTCTGAACCTCTTTTGAAAATCCTTCAGTTTTCTTTCTGCAGTAAATGTAGGCTTCCATCAGCTCATCAAGAAGTCTAACGTTAACGTTGTTGGTAATTGACTTGTCGTTAGGCAGGTCTCTTATGTAGTAGTCGTAACTGAAGTAATTGTTGAGATATACGATTCCTTCTGCATTTAAAAGTGCTTCAAGGGTAAATGCCATGTCGTCTCCGGTAACGAACTTTTTAAAGCGCAGGTCATTGTCCATAATCAGTTCCCTTCTATAGATTTTACACCATACTGAAGGCTGAATTTTTAAAAGGTCAGGTTCCTGCTCGATATTGTCAACACTGATTGTATCGATTGGTCCGTCTCTCGGATAGGTTACTTCCAGGGTTTTTCCGTAGAGAACCCTTTCAACGACATTGTCCCAGATGACATCTGGAATGTCAAGGAAGTTTGCAGACTCAAAGGTCTCGCCGGGATATGCGCTTTCAAGATCCGCTTCATAAGGTGAATATGATTCCTGAACATATCCTCCGTATTCGAATATTCTTTTGAAACGTGCAAATGCCAAATCAACGTCATTTTCCTTAACGGCATTGTAAAGTCTTTCGCATGCGTCAGGAACATACCTGTCATCAGGGTCTAAAAACATGATATAGTCACCGGTTGAAGCTTCAATTCCGGTATTTCTTGGAGTATGTGCGCCTCCGCTGTTGGTTTCATGATGAATTGCACGGCAGCAATCGTATTTCTCAGCATATTCATCTATGATTTTATCAGACCCGTCGGTTGAGCAGTCGTTAACCATGATTATTTCCAGATTTTCTTTTCCGATTGTCTGATTTATAAGAGAGTCAATACCTCCTTTAAGGTGAGGTCCAACATTAAAAATCGGTAAAATAATGCTTATTTTATCATTCATTGCTTTCTCTCCATCTCTTAAATAATAATTCCATCATGTCCGGAACTGTATAGGTATCCGGGTGGATGTAGGCAACATCATATTTGTCAAGAACCCTTGCAGTAATAGGACCTATTGAAACTGTAAGTAAATTGTCGTTTAACAGTTCAGCCAGTTTACGTTTGTCATCAGCTATTTTAAAGAAGTTTTCAACGGTCAGAGGGCTTGTGAATGTTATTGCATCAATCTCTTTGTTTTCAATTTTTGAGATGAGTTCTTTTACTGATTTTTCATCCATCGGAAAGAGTGACTTGTATGCTTCGGCAAGTATTATTTCATTTCCAAGTTTTTCAAGCTCTTCAGGCAAAATTGGTCTTGCAGAAGCAGTTCTTGGAATTCCTATGGTTTTTTTGGTAATTCCACGTTTTTTAAACTCTTCAATAAGTCCTTCAGCAGTGAAATCATCAGGCATCAAATCAACAGTCAGCCCATTTTTTTCAGCCAGTTTTCCGGTTTTATTTCCGATAACTGCCAGCTTGCAGTCAAGAGTTTTAATAAAATCCGGATAGAACTTGTTTAGAGAAACGATTGTGGTTGGAGAAGTAAATATGATCCAGTCCAGGTCGTCTTTTCTGGCTACAAGATTTTTTAATGATTCGCTGTTGACAGGCTGAAGGTCAAGTGTAGGTGCCATAACGGGTGTTCCGCCCAGCTTTTCTACAATCTCACAAGCCTTTTTTGCCCTATCTTTTGGCCTAGTTATTGCAACAACAGGTTTTGACATTTTATATTACCTTCATTAATTTATAATATTATTATTTTGTTTTTGTTAGTTTATAATCTTTGTTAATTCAAATTATGTTTTATATTGCGTTTAATGCGTCAAGCTGTTCTGATTGGAAAAACATGATTTTTTAGCATATTTTGAGTTTTTTGTGTTTATAATGTTTGGGATGAAATTCATATTTGACTTTAATGTGTGCTTGTGTAAATTTTTTTGTAGGAAGTTATTTTTTCAAAAATGTAAAATTGTTGTCATTTCGTTAAATTGTTGTAATTTGATTAAATTGTTCTTATTTTTATTTTTAAATTAGTTAAATTTATATATTTTTAAATTAAATAATTATTTGGCGGTGAATTATATTAATTCCAGTATTAGGTAGTTGAATTATAATTAAATGGTGTTTTCATGTTAAATTATAAAATGGATCGGGAACATATTTTTAATCCTAATATGCCTTTCGATGACTGCGATTTAGAAAAATTTGAAAATTTTTTAACTGAATTAAGCAAAAAACATGGTTTAGGCGAAGTATATTTTAAACCAAAGAATAAACATGATTGGGATTCTATGGCTACATTCAATATTGTGGCTCCAAATGACTGGTCATTTGAGAAAATACATAAAGTTACACACATTATTGGTGATGAATCTCTTGAATTTTCTAAAAGGGAAGGTTTAATGTATATTTTCAATAATTCATGCACTATTCTTACTCAATTGGAGTGATTCAATGGTTCATGCATTTGTGCCTGAACATCTATTGGATTTAGCAGATTATCTTAATAATCATCAATTCCGCTCTGAATTATATGATCTTCAATGCATAAATAGAACTGTAATAAATAGGTTATATTTTGCCAGTTATTTGCATGCAAAAGAGTGGATATTGGTGCATGGGGAATATGATAGTTTGGATGACTACACTGATGAATCAAGTTCTCATCTTGCTATTGTCGTTGCATTAAGAAGATTAAATCAGCATAATCTTTCAACTGATTTTTTTAATTTCAAAGAATTAAGAAAAGATGTTGATTATGACATTGTCAAAATTATTAATGATGATGATGTAAAAAAGGCATATGAATTTGCCAATGCTATTTTTAGTAGTTTGGTTTGAATATTTTTTTTTAAAAAATTTTAAAATTGCTTTAACTTTGTTAAATCTCTTTAAACGTGAAATATTGTCTTTTTCAAAAAATTTGATTTCACTTTAACATTCTAATTTTTGATTTTTCACTTAAATTTCACCTGTGCATATATATCCCAGTATTTAATCAAATCAGATTTCAAATATCTGTGATGTTAAAGTAAAATCCGATTGATTAAACACAATCTTTTTTGATATAATTTCATTTTAATTCAACCTATCTTCAATATAATCAGTTCAAAAAATATTGCTCTCAGGACTAATTGTTGCGAATGTAAACAATTATATATTAGGATATTCTAATTTAAATTAGGTGATAAAATGAGCAATGTATTAGTAACTTACTTTTCAGCCAGCGGAGTAACCCGAAATGTTGCCGAAAAAATTGCTGGTGAAAACGGATATGATATTTTTGAAATTAAACCGGTTGAAAAATACACTTCTGCCGATTTGGACTACATGGACAAAAATTCCAGATCAACAATCGAGATGAACGACAAATCATTCAGACCTCCAATAGAAGAAACATGTGACGTTTCAGCTTATGATACTGTAGTAATAGGCTTTCCGGTATGGTGGTATACCGCACCTACAATCATAAACACATTCATAGAAAGCGTTGATTTGAACGGAAAAACCATCAAGGCATTCTGCACATCCGGAGGATCCGGAATCGACAAATGCGTAAGCGACCTTCAGAATACTTATCCTGAACTTGATTTTGCAAAAGGCATGAGATTCATGGGTAATGTCTCAAAAGCAAAGGAATGGATTGAAAATGAGTAAAAAAGTAGTCGTAATAAGCTCATCTCCAAGAAAAGGCCAGAACTCAGATACATTATGTGATGAGTTTGTAAAAGGAGCAATTGACGGCGGAAACGATGCTGTAAAATATTTCCTGGAAGACATTGAATTTTCATCATGCAAGGCCTGCTACAAATGCAAGACTCCTGAGATGAAGTGTTTTCAGGATGACGGCATTGCTGAAATTCTTGATGACATGATGGCTGCTGATGTAATCGTCTATGCGACTCCTGTGTATTACTTTGAGATGTGCGGAACCCTTAAGATGTTTTTCGACAGATGCTATCCTATATTCAGACACCTTGAAAACAAGGATTTCTATATCATAATGGCAGCCGGAAGTTCCTGCGGTGATGCATTGACCGGACTTAAAAGCTTTATAGGATTTGCCAAAAATCCGACAATTAAAGAAGTATTTGAAGTATTAGGTAATGTCAAATCACAAGGAGATGTGCTTAAAAAAGTATATGATGCAGGTAAAAACTGTTAAAAAATAGAATTTAGGAAAGAATCCTTCTTTCCTACCTTTTAATAATTTTACTGTGGCAGTTGTTAAGTCTTTTTTTTGAAATTAATTTATAAAACGTTTTTTAATCTCTAATCGGATTTTTAATTAGTAATGAAGTTTATATAATGTCCCATTTTAATTTATCATATGTGTGCTTTTGTGATTTTTCGCACTTCAAAAAGCTATTTTTAAAATAATTTCCATACTATTGTTGTAGATTTAGTTAAAACCATAAGTCGACTTTAGCCATTGTTCGTAAATCTACATAATTCAATTATGTGGAGACAAAATAAATGATAAGAAAACGTAGAATCAACAATCCGTTTGATTTTGCCTTTGGAATTATGTATAATGAATATGCTAAAGAATTGCATGAGGAACTTGAAATTCCGGGCATTTTTAGGAGAAAATCCAATGTCAAAGTACGCCGTAAAAACGGTAAAGTTTTGGAGATGGATGCATCATATGTTGTTGACCCTGATTTCAAAGAGTTATTTGAATCTGCAGTGGTTAACTTGGAACACCAGTCCACACTGGGCGATGATTCTAAAATTATTATAATTGGAGATTATAATATTCAGCAAATTTCTGATGAAAGATTGCCTCCTTTAAATGTGATTGCTTCACATTTAAATGAAGAAAAATCAGTTAAAGAATACAAAAGAACACTAACTTATTCCACAAAACTAATGTTTCTTGATTTAGGTCCTCAGAATAATCAAAAGATTAAGTAATGTGAGCAATATAATTAATTACCATGAAGAGAGCATAACTATCAACAATGCTCTTAATTTGGGAATAATTGTTTTGTTTGCTCCAAGAGATAATGCGCGTGCAATTATAAGGCAGGTAGTATCGTTATACAAAAAAATCAAAAATAAACCTAAAAAGCTTGAATATGTTTTGTATTCAGTTATTACTGCAATGATTGATGCATATTTTGATGATGAAGATGAATTTCAGGAGTTAATGGAAATGATAAATAATGAAACAGAAGATGAAGTAATAGGCAAATTTGAAACTGAAATTATTTCAGAAAACAAAATCCGTGAGTTAAAGCAGGAACTTGAGGTTTTTGCTAGTGAAAATGAACAGGTTGTTAGTGAGAATTCTCAGCTTCGTAGTGAAAATGAACAGGTTGTTAGTGAGAATTCTATACTTAAAGCTGAAATTCAAGAGTTAAAAAACCAGCTAAACAATAAATAATAGTCAATATCTTTTTAGATATTGATTTTCTTTTTTTTTGGATTTTAAAAATAGTTTCATATCTAATTTAAAATTCAGATTTCATTAAAAAATAGAATTTAGGAAAGAATTAATCTTTCCTAACCTTTAAAAGGATTTGAACTGTCGTATTTTTGCCCGTTTACTGTAATTGAATAGTCACTGTATTCGATGTTTCCTTTAACAGCAAGGGATGAAACTGTACTGTCACCGGTCAGTGTCCATGTTGAACCTTCAGCTACATTAACGGTAGTGTTTCCGGTTGAGTTGACAGCACCTTTAAACTCAGTATTTTTCATGGTCCAGTTAAGAGAACTTATTTCATCAACAATAACGTTGCCTTCTATTTTTTCATTGTCTGTGTTGAGCTCAGCAACTCCTCCGTTGGATCCGGTTGTTCCCCACTGGTTCTGACCTGCTATTTCTAAAAATACTCCGCTTCCAAAGCTTAACTCGGTATTGTCAAGGTTAATTACACATGCTGTGTTTGTTACATGAAACATAGGAGCGTCCTTATACACTGATGAGTCGGAAGCTATTGACAGTTTGGAGTTTTTAGCAGTAAAGAGTGAAGTTCCAACATCAGCGTCTCCGCTCATGGACTGGTATATGAATACGCCTCCTAAATCAACATATTCACTTCCGTCCTGACGGTTTCCTTCTGCATAACCGGTTAAATCAGAGTTTGTAACTTCAATGGAGTTTTTACCTTCGATACATGCAATCTGAGATACATATGATGTACCTTTTGAGTTTTCAAGAGTAATGTTTCCTGTAGAATAGATTAAAGGTGAACCTCTTCCGCTTTGTTTGCTTACTCCTGTGTTTATCTCTGAGTTTTTAACATGCACTTCACCTTCTCCACGGTCTGTTGCAAGTGCAGCGCAGCTTTGACCGTCAGTATTGATGATAACGTTTTCAGCATTGATTATTCCTTTGTATGTGGCGTCAAGTCCTCTTGACTTGTCGGAGTGGGTTGTGATTTTAACGTTTTTGATGGTGGCTTCTGTGTGGCCGCTGACGTCACTTGCACCTGACGGGTCTGCACCGCCGTTTCCAGGAGCCTGACCTCCTTCACCTGATGGCATTTCAGGAGGCTGTCCTCCATCTCCGCCCTGTTGGTTTCCAGTTGCTTCAGGAGGTTGACTTCCATTTCCTGCCGGTGAGCCTCCGCCGTTTCCAGTCGCTTCAGGAGGTTGACTTCCACCCTGGGAAGCGCCGTCACCAGATGCATTTCCGCTTGATGATGATGTTGAAGCCTCTGAGTTTGTTACAAAAATACCGTTGGAACCTTTGGAATCTGTGTTGATTTCAACATTTGAGATGTCCAGAGTACCGTTGGTATTTACAAGAACAGCTGAATTAACTCCGTAAAAGTCAGCATCGTCACCTGAAGTAGCTGTGTCTCCTGTCTTGTTGATGATTGCATCTTTCAATGTCAGTTTACCGCTATTGGTTACTAAAATAGAATTCAAATCACTGGCA
The DNA here is from genome assembly GCF_900314615.1 of uncultured Methanobrevibacter sp. Lineage (NCBI taxonomy): Archaea > Methanobacteriati > Methanobacteriota > Methanobacteria > Methanobacteriales > Methanobacteriaceae > Methanobrevibacter > uncultured Methanobrevibacter sp. The sequence goes on from NZ_OMWA01000001.1 coordinate 80,808, forward strand.
CTTGATGAAATAAGTCCTTTCTCTTTTGATTCATCACTGCCGTTTACTACAATATTTCCCATATCTTCAAGTGCACTTGCATCAACATTGACAGACGCATCTCCCGAAGATGTATTTGTGTTTGTCAGTGCAAATGCACAGATGCCTATTATAACTATGACTGCAATAGCTGCAATCAGATACTTTCTGTTCATAAAAGTAATAACTCGCAAGTGATATTTAAAAATTGCTATTTTCTAAGTTTCAGCATATTCTTTAAATCTTTGCTGTTCATTTCGGTTATGAATGTTTCACCGTTTCCAACTGTTAGTTTTGCAAGTTCCTCTTTGCTCTGTATCATTTCATTGATTTTTTCTTCAAATGTTCCTTTTGTGATGAATCTGTAAACCATAACATTTTCTTTTTGCCCGATTCTATATGCCCTGTCGGTTGCCTGATTTTCAACTGCAGGATTCCACCACAAGTCATAATGGATTACATTTTGAGCGGCAGTCAGGTTCAGACCGGTTCCTCCGGCTTTAAGGGATATGATGAATATTTTATTTTGATGACTGTTCTGGAACTTTTTAACCATTTCATCCCTTTTTTTACGACTGAGCGAACCATGTAAGAAGAGCACTTCAGTGTTGAATTTGTCTTCAGCTTCTTTTTGTATAATTTCTCCCATTTTGACGTACTGGGTAAAAATAAGGACCTTTTCATCAGACTGAAGAATGTTGCCCAGAGTATTCATCAGCACTTCCATCTTTCCGGATTCGTGAATGTCTGTCGAGTCGTTTTTGGTAAACTGTGAAGGGTGATTGCAAATCTGCTTTAGGGAATTGATCAGTTTTAAAACCAGAACTTTTCTTTTCATGCCCTCATTTTCTTCAACTTCGGCCATTGATGCATCAAGTGTTTCTTTGTAAAGCGCAACCTGTTCTTTTGTAAGATTGCAGTATATGTCACTGACTATTTTGTCAGGCAGGTCTTTTATAATGTTCTTGTCACTTTTAAGGCGTCTCATGATAAATGGCTTTGTTATTTGCCTGAAGTTTTCAAGAGTGTCCTGATTTTTTTCCTTTTCAATCGGAACAATATAATTCTGTCTGAATTTCTTCAAACTTGTCAAATATCCTTTATTTGTAAAGTCAAATATGCTCCAGTACTCTGACAATCTGTTTTCAACAGGAGTACCTGACATTGCAATCTTATGTTTTGCTTTGACGGATTTGACTGCTTTTGTCTGTTTAGTATTCGGATTTTTAATGTTTTGCGCTTCATCCACAACAACCAAAAACCATTTTCTTTTTTTGAATTTTTCAATATCGCTTCTGATAACGCCATAGGATGTCAGATACACGTCATATTTCTTTTTGGTAAATCTTCTTGCTGTTCCATGGAATATATATGAGGTTAAATCAGGTGTGAATTTTCTGATTTCTTCCTGCCAGTTTGTCAGAAGGCTTGTTGGTGCAATTACAAGAACGGACTCCTTTTCAAGCATTCCTTCCTGTTTGAAATATTGGATTGCTGTTAGAACCTGCAGTGTTTTTCCAAGTCCCATGTCATCTGCAAGTATGCTTCCAAAACCGGATTTTATGTTTTGAACAAGCCAGGAATAGCCTCTTTTCTGATATGACCTTAATTTTGCGTTAATATTATCCGGCACTTCAATGTCATCGATTCGGGTAATGTTTTTGACCAATTCATCAAAATCACCTTCGATTTCAACATCTCTGTCGAGAATTTCTCCGCTAAGCATGGCCTTCATCATTTCGTGGCGGTTTATTTTTTCAGGAAGTTTATCGATTTGCTTTATTAGAGATTTGACTTCCCTTTCATCAAGCATCACGAATTCATTTGCTATTTTAACAAGGCCTTTTGATTTTTCAGCAAGGAGTTTAAACTCTTCAGGAGTGCATGTAGTATTTCCGATTGCAACTTTCCAATTAAAATTTGTCAGGTCTTTGAATGTGATGTATTTCTCTTCGCTTTGTGTGTTTTCAACACTCAACTTCAGTTTAGGTTTGAATATTTTCTGAAGACTTTTCGGCAGAATAATTTTAAGACCCATTATTTCATATAACGGCAAAGTATTTAAAAAGAAACTGGTAAAGTCGTCCAGATTCAACTGGAGATTTTCATTATAATTAAGTGCGCTTCTGAATTTGGGATAAATCTCATTGATGGTGTATGTGTCTTTCAGCAGATTTGTCCTCAGCAGTTTATCGGATGTGGTGTTGATGACCTCAGTGATATTTTCAAGCTCATCATTTACTCTGACATCCACATTAAAGCCGTTCATTGACTCTTCAACAAGCAGATACAAATCATAGTCCCTGGAATTGATCTGAAACCTTGAAAGCCACTGACTGATCGCTTCGGGTGTTGAAAGGTCATTTTTAAACTTCTGAGATTTGCCAAAAAATAGTTTAAAGACACTTTCATCATAGTTTTTCCTGATGTTCTGGGCAGTTCCGAATTTAAGATAATTTTCATGAAATCCTTTGACAAATATGCTGACCATTGAAATGATCTGGTCCTTTTTTGCGATTTTGCGATTTTTAAACTTAACAAGATTATCAGGACATTCATTTGTCAGAATATCAATAATATTTGAAATGTTTTTGTCAAAAACGGCTGGAATCCATCTTATATGATAATTTTTTGATGATTTGAATATTTCCGGAATCAGCGCATGCTTTTTTAACAGCTCAAGAGTGAACTGATAAATCAGATTGAGAAACTGAATGTCATCGTTGAATTTCTCAACACTGCTTTCGCCAAGCTCAACAAAAAATCCAAAGACAGTTGATTCATAGGTGTCATTTTTAAAAACGCTTTCGCCATTTGTAGTGATTTTTGAAATTGAATAATTGTTGTTGATATTCAATTTGAAGTTTTCCCACTGGTTTGGCATTCCCCAGCGCCTTTGAAACACATTTTCCAGCCAGTCATCCAATTCCTCCTCAGAGCCGTTAAATGGTTCAGGTTCATAATCAAGCCTTTTATAAGATTCATAATATTTAAAACGTTGTCTGGTGTAGTTTTCACATTCCTTTTTGACAAATCTTGCCTTTGATTTGCAGGTATTGTCAAGAATTGATTTGAAATCTTTTTGATAGAAAACGGGATTGTCATCTAAAAGCTCAAAAATCTGAGTGTGAAGGTCTGGAATTTTGGAAAAATCAAGTTCGCCCTCAAGGGGATTGTCTTTATTTGTGAAAAGTTCATCTATATCTTTTATGCTTGTTTTTTCCACTTCAAAGTTTAAAACGTCAAGCAGATCAAGTCCCTGCAACTTGAAAATCAGAAACGGATCCTTGTCGATTTCCATTGCAATCATATAAACCAGTCCAGCAATGTGTTTGCAGATTGTTGCATAGTCCGGACAGTTGCAATCGGTATCCAAATCCCTGTGGGATGAAGGAAAAACATTTACTCCCTCATCAAGCAAAATCTGATATAATTCATTTGGAAGCTTATGATTTAAAAGTGCAGACATTATTGAGGGATTTTCATAGATTGTTCTGATTATAATGTTCTTTTCTTTTTGGCTGAACTGTTTAAACTCAACCGAAACATTGTAAAAGCTTTGATAATTTCCTCTGACTTTAGCCAGTGCGAGATTATCGTTGATTAAGATGTCATATACTTTGCCTGTGTTTGCATAGGTTTTTCCACGGCCGATACGGTTAGTTAGATAAACTCCATTAAGAGCATCCAGCCATTTTTCTCCCCACCATGTTTTTGTTATTTTTTTACTTGCCATTTGATTCCATTTCTTTTTAATTTTTAATTGAACCTCTCCGGCTTGTAGACGCCAGAGAGGTTCAATTATTTGAAGTGTATTTTTTGCTATAATACTTAATTACATTCTTTTATTTATAAATTTAACTAATTTTATTAATCTATATTGAGTTTAAAGTGTAAAATTGTTCCCATTTAGTTAAATTGTTCTCATTTCATAATACTTTTTTTAAGTTTATATGGGGATAGTTGGCATTTATGTACTTTGATTCTAGTTTTTCATGTTTAGATGAATATATTTTTATAAATGATTTTTTAAACTATTAAATATGAATGATTATGCCTTTTCCGTTGATTTGGGAGGAACATCAACAAATTTTTCGGTTTTCACCTCAGATGAGATCATAACTGAATGGACAGTTCCAACTCCAAAAAACCACATAACTGAAATGCTTGAAGCTGAAATCAAAAATAAAATAAGTGAATTGAACTTAAAAAGTACTGATTTTAAAGCTATTGTAATGGGCATAGCAGGCATTGTTAAAAACGGCATTGTCCAAAAAGCAATTAATTTAAATTTGCCAGATTGTGATATCGGATCTGTTTTGCAGTCCAGAGTCAACATAAACGTAATTGTTTTAAATGATGTGAATCTGCAGGCCATTGGTGAGTCAGCAAATTACAGCAGTCTATTTCTTGTTGCAATCGGAACAGGAATAGGCGCGGGACTTGTAATCAATAATTACCTGGTGGAAGGCCATAACGGTGCTGCAGGTGAAATCGGCTTTATTTATCTTGACTCAAAAACTCCCGGAGAAAATGCTTCTGCAACAGGTCTTGTTAAAACTGCTGAAAGCTATTTAAAATCCAATGATGATTATTCCAGTCTGAGGGATTTTAAATCATTGACTGCAAAAGATATTTTTAATGAGGCAAAAGCCGGCGATGAGGTAGCTTTAAAAATCGTTAATGAGGTCTATTTCAAATTAGGCAAACTGCTTGGCCTAATTTCAAGCGCTTTTGATCCTGAAGTCATAATAATTTCAGGAGGCATTTCAAATGCAGGAGACTTTCTTTTGAATATAATCAAAAAAGGTTTCAGTGAAGTATCATTTGCAGGTACTGAAATTTGTATATCTGAAATGAAAGAAAAAGCATCTGTTTTTGGAGCAATGAAGATTGTTAGGGATAGTTCAATAATTGAATAATGTTTGGATTAATTCATGGATTATTGTCTTTTTTTTTGAATATAATTTTAAATTGGCTTGTTTTTATATTTTAATGAGGTAATTACCTTTTTAACTGATTTTAATATGCAAGTAAGTACTTACACTCGAAAATCTTTATATGTGGCCAGTTTATACTATAAAATAGAGTTTGTAAAACTTAAAATTAAAAAGGCGATTAAAATGAATAGGGCTAGATTGATTCAAGTTTTGATTTTAGCAGTGGTTGTTTCACTTGCATTTGCAGGGGTATATGCTGCAGGTGAAGCAGGTGAAGTTTCCCATGCTGATTCAACCGATGATATAGGTGGTTTGTATATAAGTGGGTCTGGTGATGTCTGTCATGTGGCAAGCTGCTATGAACCTTTAAGCGCAATTTCCATGGTGGAACTGTAACACGTTTGAGATTTAAATATTAGATTTGCGGGTTTAATGATATTAAACCCTTATTTCCTCCATTTAACCATTAAAATTATTTTTTAGGTGTTTTCTTAGATACTGTTTACTTTTTTTTTACTTTTCACTGTTGTTGATTATATTAATCTAAATCATTTTTTCTCATTATTGATTTTAAAATGTAAAATTGTAGTGACTCAGTAAAATTGTTATCACTTCGTAAAATTGCTTTAACTATGTTAAATTGCTTTAATTATGAAATTTTTAGATTATAATAGGTTTATAGTTAAATTTAAATAATATTTGTTCTATATTTTTAAAATAAATAAATTTATGAGGTTTTTTAAATGTCGCAATTTCAGGAAGATATGATATTTAAAAATGTTGGTGAAGAAGATGCAAGGATACTTTTAGATATAATTGGGAAAAAATCTAAAAAAGTAAAAATTTGGACAAAAGAGCTAAGGCTACTTGATCCGGCAGCGTTCAAACCTGATATAATACTTGAACTCGATGATGAGATTCTTATAATAGAATTTCAATCAACAAAAGTTGGAAAAAGACATCACAGAAGATTTCATGTCTATGTTGCAATAACGGATTATAATGTTGAAAATCATGATAAAGAAGTTAATCTTTGTGTTTTTACAACAGCAGAAGAATCTAAACTGATAACTTATCATGTAAATCAGTATAATGATTTTAAATATGATGTAATAAGCTTATCTGATTATGGCAGCGAAGAAATTATTAATAATATCAATTATAAAATAGAACATAATGAAGAAATAACTGGAAAAGAATTAGTATTATTCTCCCTAGTTCCTATAATTGAAAAAGAAGGTGAAATAGAAGATTATATTTTTGAGGTAATTAATACATTAATTGGTCTTAAAGATTTAGCCTCGTCAATTCAGGCTTTGGTTTTTGGAATTGAATGGTTAATTGTTGATAAATTCGTTGAAAATGAAAATACAAGAAATATATTGCAGGATTTATTGGGTGGTAGAATGAGCATGGTTCATGAATATGGGGAAAGGAAAAAAAATAATGAACAAGAAAGGATTGTTAGAAATCAATTAAAATCTGGTATGAGGCCGGAAATTATTGCAAGTACTGCAGATATTCCATTATCTAGGGTTCAGGCGATTAAAAGGAAATATAATTTATAATTCTTTCATTTTTTTTTATTTTTGTATATGCATTATGTTGAAGGTATAGTTTTTGTTATAATCGGTAAGTGACTCTCTTAAATATGGGGTTTCATCAATTTAGATTTTAGTTTTTTGATTTGAATGGCTCATTGTTGATAAATTTGTTGAAAATGAAAATATAAGAAATATATTGCAAATTTAATTTTTCTCAGTTGAATTAAGCATAATTAGTACATTTTAATCATCCATTGAATCCATTTGTTTTATACTTCTAGCCACAGATTCTTTAGCTAATCTAATCGCATACTTTCTGAGATATTCTTCAGACGGTAAAAGGGTATCTCCAGTATCTTCTGATTTAATTATCATGTTTATCATATTATTATGGTTATTAATGTATAATTAGTAAATTTTACTCGTCTATAGAATCCATTTGTTTAATAATTTTATCCACGGATTCTTTAGCAGCATTAATTGCCCATAATCTTAAATATCCTTTAGGTGGTATAAGTGCATCTCCAGTCTCTTTTGATTTAAATATCATGAAAATCATCCTTTTTTAAATATTTATTTTAATTTAATTTTATATTAAAGTTATTATTCATCATTCTTTTCAAAAAATTGAGGGTTTAAATCTGATTCAAAGTACTGTTTTTTTCTTTTCCAGATGAATCCGTCTCCTTTTGAAATTATGGCAACATCAATATCTCCGCCAACGCTTTCTAAATCTGTTGAAATTTTTCTTTTTAGGGAGGTGATGTGTATTAATGATTCTCCCATATTTGCTAATTCATTTCTAGGTAAACCTCCAATTGAATCTAAAATTGGTTTAGTAAATGCTTCTTCTAATTTTTCAAAGTTTTTCAAGAATTCATGTGACTGATTTTCACAACTTTCAATGAATTTATCTATTTCATTATTGAATTCAATTAATTGTGCATTTTTAATTTTTTTATTTGAATTTACCTTATTTTTTAATTGTTTGAGATATTCCTCTGTAAATTGATAGAAATAAATAATAATGGCATATTTCATGTTTTCATCAATTCCACTTATGAATGTTTTTATAACATCTTTTTGTGCAAATGGTATTATTACATTTTCTTCAAAATTATTCAAATAATTATAATTTGATATTTTAATGTTATTTTTGTAATTAAAATGTATATTGAATTGCATGCATGATGGAAACATTTCATTTTCATTGAATCCAGCAATGACTATTCCAGTACTCATTGATGCTATGAAATCAAAAAAAATATTTTTTAAAGAATCTATTAATAGTTTCTGTTTATTTGTATCGATTTCAGAGGGGATTAATTCTTCAAACTCATAATTATAATTGTTTAGTTCATTAATTTCGTTTAAAAAATCAGGTAGTTTTCTATTTCCTTGACTTATTATAAATTCTTCATAGTCTTCTATGCTGATATTTTCAAGTTCCAATTTAATAAAATTTTTAAATAAGGGGAGTGTGATTTCAATTTCATGTTCAATATCAGTTTTTGGAGTATTTTCAGTTAAAAATTTTAAAAATTCTTCTTTAATCAGTTCAATGTTATTATTTTTCTTAAAATCGGTTTTTCTTTTAAATTCTTTAATTAAAGTTTCCATAGGAATATTTTCAAAATCTGCGGATCCAAATATCATTATACCCATAGGGGGTGAATTTGATAACATGAACAGTTTATTAACGCCATTATAGGTTTTAGTTCCACCAACAGTCACAGCACTATCTGCCGCCATTACAATTGCATTTTTATTCATAATTACAACTTCTGAAGTCACAAAATACACCTTATATCATTACTTAATATTTAATAGAGTATTTGATATTTAAACAATTTTACATTCGATTTAAATCATATTAAGTTATATGTGATGGTTTTTTGGAGTAAATTTTACATAATGGCGACAATTTTACAAAGTGGGAGCAATTTTACTAAATGAAAACAATTAAGGAATTTTAACGTATATTTTTAATAGAATTATACATTTCTTTTATATATAAAATTCTAGTAATTTCACTTTTGCAGGTTTAATTAAAATTAATAATCATATTGTTTAAATATAATATTATAACTCATTTCGGTGATATGATTAAGAATAGAATTGAATATTATGATAATTTAAGGGTTCTTGCAATATTTGGAATCATTGCAATACATGTTTTCCAGCTTTGGCATCATGGAGAACAGGTAAACGGCATTTATATCTACATGTTTTCAGAGATTGTAAGGTATGCGGTTCCAATCTTTCTGATGTTAAGCGGTGCGCTATTACTTAATCGCGATATTGAAATTGGTAATTTTTTAAAGCGCAAACTGCCGAGGATTGCCTATCCGTTCATATTTTATTTAATCATCTCGTTTATTTTATCATTATTTACTGATAAAGGATTTTCATTCAATATATTCTCTCAATACTGGTATTTCTGGCTGATTTTTGGAGTATACTTATCTGTGCCGATAATCAATAAGTTTGTTTTAAATTCATCAATAAGAGAAATAGAGTATTTTTTAGTTATATTTGTCTTGGCCGCAATTTTTTATCAGTTTGTATTATTTTATAATATTGAAAGTTATTTCAATTTGAATTTCTTTGCAGCTCCAATCGGATTTCTGATTTTAGGTTATTACCTGTCTGTAAAGGACTTTAAAATTGATTCTAGAAAACTTATCATGGTAATGCTTGCTGTTTTTGTAATTGCAACCTTTTTTAAAATGCTAGAAACCGGTGCCATAATGCCTAAAAATTTTGCTCTTGACTATTCTGCTACACAATCAGCAGTTCTTGCTTCATGGGTTGATGTAAGTATATGGGTAATTCTGCAGGCAGGATCATTATTCGTCATATTTAAGCATCTGAACTTTGGGAAATTTAGAAAAGCGATTGTTTCAATAAGCAATCTGAGCTATGGGATGTATCTGATTCATTCATTGCTGATGTTTTACACAAATCCATTTTTTACAAGTCTACCGAGAAACGGTGTAGAAATATGTTTGGTTATTGTTTTTTATAGTATTTTTGTCTTTTTAGTTTCATGGCTGATGGTGTTTGTTTTATCAAAAATTCCTGTTGTTGGAAAGTATTGTGCCTAATGATTTTAGGCAGATAATTATAAGTGGAGAATCTTAAAAATGTATGATGATAAAAAAGATTCTCCAATTTAATTTCAGACTCCGCTTATAGTCTTGACATACGGAATTTTGCTTAAAACATAAGGTAAAAGCCAGCTTAAAAATACTATTAAAACGAACATTACTGGAAACATCAGGTTTGATCCGGGATTGTGGTATGACAATGCTTTAACGACTATCACATGTGAGAAGTACATTCCGTAGCTGCACACGCTTAGGGATAGAATTGCCTTTCCGATGAAATTATCTTTGATTCTGTTGAATTTGTTTAATCTGTCAAGACACATTATGAATATGAACAGTCCGACTCCCATAAACATGTTTGGCAGGTTTTCATATCTTATTAAATCGATTTTTGCATATCCTAGATATACAAAGACAGTTAAGGATATTATTAGCATTATCAATCCTATGATGCACAGCTTTTTGTCATTTAGTTTAAATTCTTTGTTTGCAATCCAGTAACCTAACACAGGATATCCGATAAAGCTTGCAAACATATCCAGATTAAAATAGTTCCACAGAGGATATGCGCTGAATGTTTTTAGAATCATTGTAAAAAGCCATATTGCCAAAAAGTATTCAACACCTTTGATTTTATATTCTTTTATAAATGAGTTTAAAACAGGGATGAATAGATAAATTCCAATTAAAGTCCAGAAATACCATGTGATTGAAGGTTCTCCAATGAATACATTCCAGATGAACTTTGAATTGTATCCGTGATAGTAGAGTTGACCTAAAATCAGAATAATCCAGAATATGAACGGATAGATGATTCTTGCAAATCTTCGCTTTAAAAAGTTTTCCAAACTGGGATATTCTCTGTTTAATAGCAGTGCTCCGCTTATCATTAAAAAGATTGGAACGCCTATGTCTCCGATATCGTGGAATGTCATCTGTGCAATAACTTGTGTAGGTGTTGTCAGTGGGCCGAAAAAGTGGTCAACATGACAGATTATTACAGCTATTATTGCAAATGCTCTTAAGACATCATAGTAAAATATTCTTTCTTTTTTGGTTTTCATTATATCTTAACTTTCTAATTATTCAAGTGTTTTAACTAGTTTTAAAGCTTCATCAATTACCTGCCACATGTCAAAGTATTGATACATTCCAAGTCTTCCACCAAAAATAACTTTGTCTTCTTTTTTAGAAAGTTCAACATATTTATTGTATAATTCTGAATTTTTCTCATCATTCATAGGATAATATGCTTCTTCACCTTTCACCCAATTTTTAGGGTATTCTCTTGTAATAATGGTTTTTGGAGATTCTGAGCTTTCAAAATGTTTATGTTCAATTATTCTTGTGTATGGGGTCTCTGCATCAGTGTAATTGATTACTGCATTTCCTTGGTAGTTTTCTATATCTAAAGTTTCAAACTCAAAATTTAAACCTCTGTATTCCAGTTCTCCATAGCAATAATCATAATATTCATCAATCATGCCGGTAAATAGTACTTTATCAGCAATATTTAGCCATTTTTCTTTGTCATCAAAGAAATCTGTGTTGAGTTTTACTTCAATTCCTTCAAGCATTTTTTCAACAATTTTTGTGTATCCTCCAATTGGGATTCCCTGATATAAATCATTGAAATAGTTGTTATCATAAGTAAATCTTACTGGAAGTCTTTTGATAATGAATGCTGGAAGTTCTGTGCATTTTCTCCCCCACTGTTTTTCAGTATATCCTTTAACAAGTTTCTCGTAAATGTCTTTACCAATTAATGAAATTGCTTGTTCTTCAAGGTTTTGAGGATTATCCACTTTTGCTTCAGCTTTTTGTTCTTCAATTTTAGCTTTAGCTTCGGCAGGAGTTTTAACTCCCCACATTTGATAAAATGTATTCATGTTGAATGGTAAGTTGTATAATTCACCGTTGTAATTGGCAACAGGGGAGTTTGTAAATCTGTTAAAGTCTGCAAACTGGTTGATATATTCCCAAACTTCTTTATTGTTTGTGTGAAAAATATGCGCACCATATTTGTGGACATTAATGTTTTCTTTTAACTTAGTATATGCATTTCCAGCAATATGGTCTCTTTTTTCTATCACTAAACATTTTTTTCCAGCTTTTGTCATTTCATGTGCAAAAACTGCACCAAAAAGACCAGCACCTACTATTAAATAATCATACTTCATAATATCATATATTTTCTACTAATTATTTTAAATTTTATCTTTTTTTTTGATTTAGAAGATATTGCCCAAAGATTTTTTTCAGAATTTGAGTGTTGTTAATTAAATTTCGATAATTTCTGTAGTAGGAATAATTTCTTTTAATTTTTCATAAAATTCTTTAATTTCTCTATCATCTATTTTTTCATAATATTGTTCTTTATTTAAAATATCATATTTTTTTCTTGCGAGATTGTGGAGTTCAAATATCTCTAAATGTTTAGGTTGATAAGTTTTTAGTAAATCTAAAATTAATTTTGTATCTTTAAGGATGAATTTTGTTATTGGTATTCTAAATGTAGTTTTTTTTAAATCAAGTAGTTTTATATTATTTAAATATTGGTCAATTTTTCCTCCAATTACTTTTTTGCAATTTTCATGATTAATCATTTTAATGTCAACAATAAATTCATCACTATATTTTTTAGCAATTTTTAAATATTTTTCAGGAACAAATAGTGCTGTTTCAAAGCAAATATTGATATTTTTATTTTTTAGGGATTTTAAAAGAGGTTCTAAATCATTAATTTGAAGTAGAGGTTCTCCTCCAGAAAAGGTCACTCCACCTCCTGTTTCATAGAATGGTTTGTCTTTAACGATTTCTTGTTCCAATTTCTCCAACGAGATATCATATCCAAATTCTCCTTGGATTTTAGATGAAATACATTCTGGATTAGCACACCATGGACATTTTAAGTTGCAACCTTTAAGAAATACAGTTGTTCTTATTCCTGGACCATCATGGAGTGAAAAATGTTGGATGTTCGTAATTCGTACAGTCATTTTATTGTCCGTAATTGTTAGTTTCTTCCTAAAATCTCTTTTACAATATATTTGTCGTCATCATCAAATACTCTTAAAATGAAAATTGTTACAAAATATATTATTATTCCTACTGGAATAGCTATCCACATATTTAAGTTTAAGAAATATAATGCAATTCCTAATATTACAGATCCGATAATTATTTTTCCAATACTAAAATAAAATCTTTTATCTGGGGATATAATCTGTTTCATAGAGTATAAATATAGGAATAGGAGTAATAAATCAGTCAATACTGTTGTTATTGCAGCTCCATTATATGTGTATTTAGGAATCATAAATAAGTTCAAAACTACATTAAATATTACAGCAATGAAATTGAGTTTTGTCACTGTCATTTCTTTAAATGATGCATTTAAAACGGTTGCTATTGATGCATTGAAGAATACTAAGCAAACTGTCCATATTAATATGGATAAAGGTGTTGAAGCAGCCGCATATTCTCTGCCGAAGAATAAAACAACAATATCTGTTGAATAAAATTGAGTTGCAATAGCAATTGGGATGATGATAAGCATTAGATATTTAGTTGACTTTTCAAAACTAACAGATAACATTTTCTTATCATTTTTAAACATTCTGCTCATTACAGGAAATATAACTGCAGTATAAACTCCATAAAATAAGGTTAAAACAGAAATAAGTCTATAAGTTGCATTATATATTCCTGTTGCATAGTCTCCGGCCATAGGGGTAAGCATAATCATGTCAACGGAATAATATAATGTTGATAGTAAACCCCCTACTGCAAAGGGTATTGCTGCGATTGTTATTTTTTTACAGAATTCTTTGTCGAATTGAATAGTAACTTTTGTAATATGCTTGTTAAGTGCATAAAATATATAAGTTAGTGCAATAATGTTTGAAAGGACATATGCAAAAGTTATTCCAAAAATACCTGTATCTGTAAAAATTACGATGAAAACAAAAAGTAATAATAATGAATTCATTATTGTATTACCAATTGCTTGGTATTTTCCTTCTTCAACAGCTTGAAATGTGCTACTAAATAAACTAAAGAATGATTTAATAATAGATTCTATTGTAAATAGTAATGTAATCTGAATTGTAAGTGGGTTACATTTCATTATTATTAATATAATTAAGGATATTCCAAAATTAAAAGTAGAAAATAAAGATTTTAAAGGAATTGCATTTCCCAGGTAATGATTAGCCGAATCATAATCTGTCGCTACATGTCTGATGATATGGGTTCCAACACCTAAATCATTTAATACCGTTAAAATTCCTGTAAATGATATTGCAAATCCTAAAATCCCGTAATCATTAACTCCTAAGTATTGTGCAATAACGATTGTCCAAATAAACCCACAAATGCTGGCAATTATTTGTGATATTAATAGCCAACTCATATTTTTAAATATTTTTCGCACTTGACTCATAAAATCAACAGTTCTGTATTTTAATTATAAATTTCTTCTAAACGGATAATGTTTATTTTTTAATAATTAAATTAGTTTAAATGTAATATATTTTCTTTATTGAAGTTTGTATAAATAAATTTTTTGTTAATGTTAATATTATAAGATGTTATTGAAATATGACTTAAATTTATTAAAACTAATTTTTGAAAATTATATTTTTTAACTAAAAAATATTCGGTTTTTATTGAATATCTGATTTTAATGGGCAAATTCTTTAAAATTATTTTTTTTTAGTCCGAGTTTATTTTACAAAATTTTATGTATAATGGATAAATAATATAAAATTGATAAATATGATTTCATTATATATTCAAATAGATTTTGATATTTATTTATAAATTGAATTTGGTGTATTTATGGTTAATTTAATACTAAATCTCAAATCAATCCTTTTAAAATTAGGGTTTTTTGAGTATGCAAAAAGAATATTGATTTTTAGGGCTCTGTCAAAAAAATTAGGTAAATACAACTCTGATAATTTTTTTAAGAGATTGCATAATTTTTATGTTCCTTCTATAAAACAGACAAAAGGAAAACAAATACAAAAATTATTTACAAAAATTAATATTAATATTCCAAAAGAAGGATTTATTTTCACATTAGACCCTTGGAAATGTTTATATAATGAAAATGGGACTATAGGAAATATCACTATGGATTATAGTAAAATTTTAAATAATTCTATAGAAGATTTGAAATTAGCCTATAATTCTCAAAATGAATTTACATCAAATCAATTAGATACATTAAAAGCTTTTGAAATTTTAATTGACCGTGAAATTGAAGAATTGAAGTTATCTAACCGTGAAGATAAATATGAATATATAACTTATTTGAAAAATATTAAATTTAAAAAAGCCGAATCATTTAAAGAGGCATTGCAAAGAATTCTATTTTTTAATCAAATTTTATGGCAAACAAATCATTCTTTAAACGGTGTGGGTAGACTTGATTTAATTTTAAATGATTTGTATGAAAAGGATAATATTAGTAAAAAAGAAGCAAATGAACTGATTAAAGATTTTATAATAAAAATTCATAGTTATTATTATTACAAAAGTAATGAACTTGCAGGAGATACTGGTCAAATCATTGTTTTAGGGGGATTAAATGAAGATAATTTTTATTTTCATAATGATTTAACATATTTGTTCATTAATGCTTTAAAAGAACTTAACTTGCCAGATCCAAAAATAATTTTGAGATATTCTGATAAAACACCTGATGATTTGATGGAGCTTGCTGTTGAAACAATGGCTACTGGAATTGGTTCTCCATTATTGTCGAATGATGATGTTGTCATAAAAAATTTAATAAATTTTGGATATGAAAAAGAAGATGCTTATAATTATGTTGTTTCTGCTTGTTGGGAACCTGCACCATTAGGTAAAGGTTTAGAATTAAATAATGTTACTTCTATTATCTTTTTGAAACCATTAAATGCTTTATTAGATAATGAAGATTTATCAAAATATTCAAATTTTAATGAATTTTTTGATGAATATAAAATTTATTTAAAAAATTATCTCAATGAAATTTTAAATCAAATTAACAATTATGTTTGGGAAGAAGACCCTATTATTTCCTTATTCATTGAGAATAATAATAATGATGTATCTAAAGGCAGTGCAATTTATAATAATTATGGATTAACTTCTGTATCATTATCAAATACTGTAAATAGTTTATATAATATCAAAAAATTAGTTTTTGATGATGAAAAATATTCCTTTGAAGAATTAAATGAAAATCGAAAAGCAAATTTTCAAGATGAATTATTATTAAATGAACTTAAATCTCAAAAAAAATTTGGTATGGATGATTCAGAGATTATTAGATTAACTAATGAAGTTACTTGTTTTGTTGATGAGGTTTTCAATAGTAAAAAAACAAAATATGGGGGTAAATTTAAATTTGGATTAAGTGCGCCGAGTTATATAAGTGGATCTTTAGATATTCTAGCATCTTTAGACGGTAGAAAAAATTATGAACCTTTTAATGTGCATATTTCTTTAGATGATAATAAAGATTACATAGAAATCATGCATTTTGCATCTAAACTTGATTATACTAATCATAAATTCAATGGGAATGTTGTGGATTTTATGGTTGCTCCAGATTTCATTGAGAAAAACTTCAAAAAATTTTTAGATTTTCTTAAAATGAGTTTAAATATGGGTGTTTTTCAGATGCAGCTTAATGTAGTTTCATCAAAAATTCTAATCGATGCACAAAAGCATCCAGATAGATATCCTAATTTAATTGTTCGTGTTTGGGGATTTAGTTCTTATTTTAAGGATTTGCCTATTGAATATCAAAACATACTAATTAAACGAGCATGTGATAATGAAAACTTAAATTGAATGATGGTGATTATTATAAATATTGAAAGATTTATGTTAAAATTCATAGATACTGTGTATCCAAAAGTTAATGAACGAATTTCATTTACAAATAATTATGTATTTGAAAATAGGTCTAATAATAAAGATTCTCTATGTATAATTTTAGCAGGATACAAAGAATTTTTATGGGATAATATTTTTGATAGAATTTATAGATTTTCTGAAGATACTATTGATATATGTATTGTTTCATCAGGTTTGTATAGTGAAAAATTAAGTAAAATAGCAGAAGAATATGGATGGTCTTACATTTCTACAAAAAGAAATTCGATTACACAAGCTCAGAATACTGCAATAAAATTGTTCCCAAAGGCTAATTATATTTATAAACTTGATGAAGATATTTTTATAACTAAAAATTTCTTTAAAACTTTAAAAAATACTTATGAATATGTTCAAAACGAAGGGGAGTATGATGTAGGTTTTGTTGCTCCAATTTTACCTATAAATGGGTATTCTCATGTTGTATTATTAAAAAGATTAAATTTAATAAATTATTATGATAAACATTTTGAAAAGGTGAAATATGCTACTGGTGATCATAGAATGATAGAGAATAATCCTGATGTTGCAAAATTTATGTGGGGTGATGGAAAAAATGCAATGATTCCCCATATTGATGATATAAATGAGATGTTACAAAATTCACCATTATCTTATTCTGCAGTACCAATAAGATTTAGTATTGGGGCGATTTTATTTCATAGAAACTTATGGGAAAATATGAAGTATTTTAAAGTAAGGTTAGGAATTGGATTAGGATTAGATGAAAGACAGATTTGTACATATTGTATGATTAATTCAAAAGCAATGATTGTATCTGAAAATAGTTGCGTCGGGCATTTAGGATTTCAAAAACAAAATGAAGATATGAAAAATTATTATCTCAATAATCCTCAAAGATTTGAAATAAAAGATTGAATTAATTCATTGTTTATTAAAATATAAAATTATGGAGAAAATAATTCGTATTAGAGAAAATTTAATAATGAATGAGAATGTATATAGTAAAAACTTTTAAATATTATAAAAAAACATTAAAATGAGGATGTAAAAAATTTAACTAAAGGTTTTTAAACTTATTTTTTTTTTAGTTAATGCATAAAATTAAATTATATTAATAATATATTAGGATATAATGAATTTAATTAGGTTTTTGCTATGATTTTTGATGTTGAAAGTAATAAATCAAATGTTACATCTACATTCATTATTGCTGAAATTGGTGTTAATCATAACGGTAGTGTTGACCTTGCTCGAAAAATGATTAAATCAGCTAGTGATTGTGGTGTTGATGCTGTTAAATTTCAAACTTTTGTAAGTGAAGATTTAGTTAGCAAAAATGCGAAAACTGCAGACTATCAAGAGAAAAATACTAATGAAAATTCTCAACTTGAAATGCTTAAAAAATTGGAATTGTCCTATGATGATTTTTTTGATTTAAAAAAATATGCCGAGGAATGTGGTGTTGTTTTTTTATCTTCTCCTTTTGATATTAAAAGTGTAGATTTATTGGAAAAATTAAATGTTTCTCTTTATAAATTAGGTTCTGGCGAATTAAATAATTTTGAATTAATTGATTATGTTTTAAAAACTAATAAACCTTTAATTTTATCAACAGGTATGGCAACTTTAGATGAAATTAGAGAAACATATGATTATATCTCAAATAAACAGAATTTGATAATTTTACATTGTATAACAGGATATCCAACTTCATTTGAGGAAGCAAATCTTAATTTTATCAAAACCCTTCAAAAAGAATTGGACGTGCCTATTGGATTTTCAGACCATTCTCCAGGTATTGAACTTCCAATTGCAGCTGTTGCATTAGGTGCATGTGTTGTTGAAAAACATTTTACTTTAGATAAAACTCTTGAAGGGCCTGACCATAAGGCATCTTTAAATCCAGAAGAGTTTAAAGCTATGGTAAGTGCTATTAGAAATGTAGAAGTGGCTATGGGAGATGGGATTAGAAAATTCTCCGAAAATGAAAATGAAATTAAAAAAGTTGCAAGAAAAAGCATTATTTTAAATAATGACATTAAAAAAGGAACAGTGCTGGAAAAAGAAATGCTAGTAATAAAACGCCCAGGTACTGGCATTGCACCTAAATTTATTAATGAAATCATTGGTAAATCTGTAAATAAAGATTTAAAATCCAATGATGTTTTAAAATGGGAAGATTTGGAATAATTATGTTAAAAAAAGTTTTATATATTACTGGGACAAGAGCAGATTATGGTTTAATGCATAATACTTTAGAATTATTGGATAAAGATGATGATATTCATTTAGATGTTGCAGTAACAGGCATGCATTTAATGGAAGAGTTTGGATATTCATTAAATGAAATTAAAAAGGATAATTTTATGTTGCATGTCATTAATCAAACCTTCTTAAAAGATAATGAGCAATCAATGTCTGAGTTTATAGGAAATTTAATTGTTGATTTAACTAAATTAATGGTAGATTTAAATCCGGATATTGTGTTGCTATTGGGTGATAGGGGTGAGATGTTAGCTGGAGCTATTGTGGCATCTTATTTGCAAATTCCAGTTGCACATATTCATGGAGGTGATGTTTCATCTACTGTAGATGATTCTGCACGTCATGCTATAACAAAATTATCTAATATTCATTTTCCAGCAACTGAAAAAAGTGCATCAAGAATAAAGCAAATGGGTGAAAATCCAGAAAATATTTTTGTTGTTGGAGCTCCAGGTTTAGATTCTATAATAAAACTTAAAGATAACATTGATGAAAATTACTTAAAAGAAAAATATAATATCAAAAAAGATTTTGTTTTAGTTTTACAGCATCCAGTAAGTCTTGAAGTTGAAGATTCAGCATATCAAATCAAACAAACTTTAGATGCGGTTACTGCTACTGATTATCAAGTTTTATTAGTTTTTCCTAATGCTGATGCCGGTGGAAGGGCAATGATTGAGGTAATTAACCAATATGATGTGGACGCATATAAGAATATTTCTCATGATGATTTTATAGGTCTTTTAGGATTGTCTAGTGCATTAATTGGAAATTCTAGCAGTGGGATTATAGAGTCATCTTCATTTAAATTGCCTGTAATAAATATTGGAACAAGACAATCCGGACGTGAAAAAGCAGAAAATGTAATAGATGTTGATTATGACTCAAATGAAATACTTCAAGCAGTAAATTATATTAAATCTGAAGAATATCAAAACAAGTTGGAAAGCTGTAAAAATCCTTACGGTGAAGGTAAAGCGGGAGAACTAATTTGCAAGATTTTAAAAAAAATTGAAATTAATAACGATTTATTAAATAAAAAATTTATTGAACTAGAGTGAATATTATGGACGTAGGAGTAATTGGTTTAGGATCAATGGGAAAAAGACGAATTAGATTAATTAAAGATAATTTTCCTGAGATAAATGTAGTTGGTATTGATAATAATCTTGAAAGGTGTGATGAAGTGAAATCATTGTTTGGAATTCCAGTATGCAATGATTCTGCAGAATTCTTTAATAATTATAACTTTGATGCAGTTTTTATATCAACCCCTCCATTAACTCACTCAAATATTATTAATCAAGCTTTAAAATCTAATTTAAATGTTTTCACTGAAATTAATTTGGTGAGTGATGGGTATGATGAAAATATAAAATTATCTTCACAAAATGAACTTATTTTATTCTTATCTTCCACACAGCTTTATAGAAAAGAAATTAATTACATTGATTCTGAAGTTAAAAAATCTGATAAAATTACTAATTATATTTATCATATTGGTAATTATCTTCCAGACTGGCATCCTTGGGAAAGTTATAAGAACTTTTTTGTTGGCGATAAAAAAACTAATGGCTGTAGAGAAATTTTAGCTATTGAGTTGCCTTGGATTATTAATGTGTTTGGTGAAATTGAAAAAGTTCATGTTTCAAAAAATAAAATTACTGATTTGGAAATCGATTATCCGGATAGTTTCTTTATTAATATTATCCATAAAAATGGCAGTCGAGGTGTTTTAATTGTTGATTTAGCATCACGTAAAGCTGTTAGGAATTTGGAAATTATTAATGAGGATATTTACTTATCATGGGATGGGACTCCTCATGGTTTTGAAGAATTTGATCTTGAATTAAATGAAATGAAAAAATTGAATTTATATGAAGAAATTTCTAAAGAAAATGATTATAATCAAACAATTATTGAAAATGCTTATTTGGAAGAAATTAAAGATTTTTTCAAGGTTTTATCTGGGGATGTCAAAAAAGGATTGCACTCTTTTGAGGAAGACAAATATATTTTAGATATTATTGATAAAATTGAAGAAATTTCTGATGATGAAGTTTTTGAGGTTTAATATGATTGATTTAAAGATTTGTTTTATTGGAATTGGATCAATTGCTAAACGACATATTTTTAATATTAAAAACTATTTAAATAGTGACTTTAATTGTCAGATTGATGCATATAGGAGCAGTAACTCTTTATTGTCTGAAGATATTTCTCAGTACATAACTAATGAATATCACTGCTATGGGGATGTTCCGAAAGATTATGATGCAATTTTCATTACAAATCCTACAAAACTCCATTATGAAACGTTAAAACTATTTAAAGATAACTCTGATAACTTTTTTATAGAAAAACCTATTGTTTATTCTAATGATTTGGATAAAAATTTTGATGAGTTTGAATCAAAGACATGTTATGTTGCATGCCCTTTAAGACATGGGAGTGTAATTCAATATCTTAAAGAACATCTTGATTTATCTCAGGTAAATAGTGTTAGATCAATCTGTTCCACTTATCTTCCGGAATGGCATCCTGGAGAGGATTACAGAAAATCTTACAGTGCTAAAAAGGAATTGGGTGGTGGAGTAAGCATTGATTTAATTCATGAATGGGATTATTTAACTTACGTATTTGGAATGCCTGATTCTGTAGTAGGTGTTTTAGATAAAGTATCCAGTTTAGAAATCGACACGGAAGACATTGCAATTTACATGGCAAAATATGAGAATATGCTTATAGAATTACATTTGGATTATTTTGGAAGATTTCCAATAAGAGAATTAATGATTTTTAAAGAAGATGAAACTATTATTGGAGATATTTACAATAATAAAGTTATTTTTAAAAATGGAGATAAAATCATTGATTTTAACGAACAACGCAATGATTATCAGGTTGAAGAATTAAAATATTTCTTTAAATTGATTACTGAAAATATGGGTAATATTAATGATATTGAAAATGCATTGAAAGTTATGAAATTAGCTGGTGGAAAATTATGAAATTATTGTTTACAATTTGTGGGAGAGCAGGGTCTAAAGGAATTAAAAATAAAAATGTTAAAAACTTTTTAGATAAGCCTTTAGCATTATATTCATTATCTGTAATTGATTTATACTTAAAAGATTCAAAATATGATGCAGATATTGTTGTAAATACTGACAGTGAAGATTTGATTAATATATTTAATGATAATGATGTTCATCCGGTACAAATAATTGAAAGAACCTCTGATTTGGCAGGAGATAATGTTGCTAAAGTGGATGTTATTCAAAATTGTTTAGAGATAATGGAAGAAAAAAATGGCATTTATGATTTAGTAATTGATTTGGATATTACTTCTCCTCTTAGGACAGTAAAAGATTTGGATGATATGGTTGAAAAGAAATTAAATACGGATTATGATTTGATTTTTTCTGTGACTGATTCTAGAAGAAATCCCTATTTTAACATGGTTATGGAAACCGAACATGGATATGATAGAGTGATTAAGTCTAATTTTAATACACGACAAGAGGCGCCAGTGATTTATGATATGAATGCATCTATTTATGTTTACTCTAGAGAATTCTTACAAAGAAAAGTGGGATTATTTGATGGAAAATGTGGAATTCATAAGATGTTTGACACTGGGGTATTGGATTTGGACCATGAAAATGACATGTTTTTAATGGAAGTTATTGCAAAATATCTTTTTGAAAATAATGAAGAGTTTGCTAAAGTTTACAATAATATTTAGGTGAAATTATGAGTGAAGATAGATTTGATGGCTGGAAAGCTCCTGAAATAAAAGAATGTGAATTAACTAAGTATAATTGGTTGGTTCAAAACAAAGACAATTTGGAATTAGGTTACAAGACTGATATTGGTGCATTTACATATATTAATGCAAAAAATCATGTTGTAATTGAAGATTATGTTCAAATTGGATCTCACTGTTCCATTTATTCAATATCTACTATTGATGATAAGGAAGGGGAAGTAATCTTAAAAGAAAACTGCAGAATCGGAACTCATTCAGTAGTGATGCCTGGAGTTACTGTGGGTAAAAATTCCATTATTGGTGCTTTTAGTTTTGTAACTGAAGATATTCCTGATAATGTTGTTGCTTTCGGCGTTCCGGCTAAAGTAGTGAGAAAAATTGATTAATTGGAAAATTATTTATAATAATTTATATATATTTATTAGTGATTATTTGATTTAAATTTAAAATTCATTGAATTTAAAAGTTATTTTTAGTTTATGTAGGTAGATAAGATGAATGTCCCATTATTTGAAATTTATAATGATGAAGAAGATGTTAAACTAGTTTCCGAACAAATTGCTTCAGGTAAATTTTGGGCTGTTGGCTCAAAGGTTACTGAATTTGAAGACATGATTGCTGATTATATTGGGACAAAACATGCGATAACATTTAATTCAGGCACTTCTGCTTTACACGCTGCTTTACTGGCTCATGGAATTGGAAAAGGTGACGAGGTCATTGTTCCGTCATTTACATTTATTGCTACTGTAAATTCTCCATTGTTTGTAGGAGCAAAACCTATATTTGCAGATATTGAAGAAGAGACTTTAGGATTAAATCCGGAATTAGTTGAAGAAAAAATTACAAAAAATACTAAAGCTATTATTCCGGTTCACTATGGTGGATGTCCATGTAAAATTAAAGAATTAACGGATATTGCTGAAGATAATAATTTAGTACTAATTGAAGATGCTGCAGAAGCTTTTGGTGCTTCTGTTGATGGAAAAAATATTGGTACTTTCGGTGATTCAAATATTTTAAGTTTCTGTCAAAATAAGATTATAACAACTGGTGAAGGTGGAGCGATTGTCACAGATTCTGATGAAATTTATGAAAAATTAAAATTGATTAGGTCTCACGGAAGATTGGAAAGTGGGGACTATTTCTCAACTGTAGGATTATTTGATTATATTGAACTTGGTTTTAACTGGAGAATGTCAAATTTAACTGCAACTTTGGGAATTTCACAAATTAAAAAGGCGGATAAAATCATTGAAATGAGAAAAAATAATGTTGGATATCTTTCTAAAAGAATATTGGAAGAAACAGATGAAATAACTATTCCTGAAGTTCCGCAAGGTTATAATCATGTTTATCAATTATTCTCAGTTTTAGCAAATAAAAGGGATGAATTAATAGATTACTTGTCAGATAATGGAATATCATCTAAAATTTACTTTGATCCTGTTCACAAATCTGAATTTTATAAAAACAGATTAAAATATGATGATGTATTGCCTGTTACTGAGAAAATGCATGAAAAAACAATTACTCTGCCTATGTTTCCTACATTAACAACTGAGCAAATGGATTATATGGCTGATACTATTGGAAAATTCTATAAATAGGTGATTTTATGTTAGATGATTATTATAAAGGAAAAAAAGTTCTTGTTACAGGCGGTTCTGGATCTATTGGTAGAAAAATAGTTGCAGAGTTATTAAAGTATGATGTTGATGTTGTAAGAGTTTTTGATAATAATGAAACTGCTTTATTTGATTTGGAGCAAGATTTGAATTCATCCAAAATAAGGACATTTGTTGGAGATATTAGGGATTTAAAAAGACTTGAAAGGGCTTTTAAGGATATTGATATAATTTTTCATGCAGCTGCTTATAAACATGTTCCTTTATGCGAATATAATCCTATGGATGCTGTAAAAACAAATGTTGGAGGAACTCAAAATATTATTGATGCAGCTATTACCTGTGATGTTGAAAAAGTAATTTTAATCAGTACTGATAAGGCAGTAAATCCTGTAAATGTAATGGGAGCTACAAAATTGCTGGCTGAAAGATTAATGATTTCATCCAATGCATATAGTGGAGCTGATGGAACTAAATTTGCATGTGTCAGATTTGGAAATGTTTTAAACTCAAGAGGATCAGTCATTCCTGTGTTTAAAAAACAAATTAAAAATGGTGGTCCTTTAACTATTACAGATGAGGCAATGACTCGTTTTATTATGCACATTCATGAAGCTGCTAAATTGATTTTAGATGCGGGCAGCATCTCTGAAGGGGGAGAAATATTTATCTTAAAAATGCCTTCTGTTAAAGTAACTGATCTTGCTGAAGCAATGATTGAATATTATGCTCCTAAATATGGTTATTCAGTTGATGATATTGAGGTTGAGATTATTGGAAAGCGTATAGGAGAAAAATTACACGAAGAGCTAATGACTCCAGATGAAATCTTATATGCTGAAGAAACAAATGATTTATTTATTATTAGAAAAGAATTTGTTGAAAATCATCCTAATTTCATTTATGACTCTTCTGAAATTGGCCAATTATCAAAAAATGATATTTTAAATGTTTTATCTGAATTAGAATGATTTTTTTATTATTTAAGGGATTAATATTATGAATCAAAAAATTGAAATATTTATTTTAACTCATAAAAAGTTTGATGAACAATATGATTCAAATTTGTATAAACCTTTATTAAATGGGTCTTGCATGTTGGATGACGATTATGGATACATTAGGGATGATTCTGGAGAAAATATCTCAAATTTAAATAAATATTTCGCGGAGTTCACTGGTCAATTTTGGGCTTGGAAGAATTCGGATGCTGATATAATAGGTTTTTGCCATTACCGTCGTTGGTTTGTTAGAAATTTAAAATTTGATAAATTAACAAAAAAGGACATAATTAATGATTTATCCAAATTTGATATTATTCTTCCTCAGAAAAGAAGATTAAACGGTACTGTTTCGGAAGTTATTCAAGATAGTTTAAAAATTAATCCTGATTATGGTGTGAAATATGAAGATTATTTGATTTTAGGTGAAACAATAAAAGAGGATTTTCCGGAGTATTACACCTCATTTCAGAAAGTGATGAATAGTAAAAGCGCTTATTATAATACTATGTTTATATCTAATAAAAAATTGGCGGATAATTATTTCAAATGGCTTTTTGATATTTTTAAAAAGGTCTTTGATAAAATTGATCTTTCTAAATATCCTAAAAATAATAAAAGAGTATTTGGATTTTTTGGTGAAATTTTATTGAATGTATATGTTTTAAATAATAATCTAAAAATTAAAGAACATTATATTTTGTTTAATGATAGAAAGTTTCCTGTTTTTGATGTCTTATGTCGCAGATTTCCAAAATTAGTGTCTGTTGAAACTAGGTTAGTTTCTTTATTGTCTTAATTTTTTTCATTAATCAATTTAATCAATTCTTCTCTTAGTTTTTTTAATCTTTCATTTTTCAATTCACCTTGATAAATATATATTTCAGAATTCTTGAAGTTTAATAAGGCTGTTGAAATTGCGGAACAAACGACTGTTGGATTAATATTTATTAAATTTAATAATTCGATTGGAAAATGTTTATCAATAACTTTTATGTTTGGATAAATCTTTGTATAATCCTTTTCATCTCTTGGATGAGGTTTTATGATTATCTCATAATCTGAAAATTTGTCGATAAATTCATCATAGATTTTTAATTCATCCTCATAAGTTGCTAAATTATCTTCACTCAAAGGTTGGGATAAGATTAATGCAGTTTTTCCATCAAAATTAATGTTAGCAACATTGACGTTGAATATATCTAAAATTTCATTCTGTTCGTTGTCAGTTAAGTTATTCCATTTTTTTTCAATGTCAATTACTTCAACTTTATCTTTAATTAATGGATGATTAAATTCACGTGTTAAATAAACAGTTTTTATATTTTTATGGCTTCCTAACGCCTCATTGGCATTTAAAAAGTAAATGCCGCATAAATGGAGAATTTTGTCAATTATCGGATTTATTTTATGGGTTTCACAGATGTTTGGATTGTAATTTTGAAGCCCATCTTCAATGATATTTGAATTTTCATTTTCATAAAACATGTATGAAAAAGGTGTTTGTGCATGTCCGTATATATCAATCTCTTTATTACATGTTTTAATGAAGAATAATATTCTTAATTTAATATATCCATAGAAATATCTGCAGTATCCAAGTACATTTTGGAAAATCCCTTTAATTGAATCTGTTGAATACATTTTAGCACCATATCGGAATGCAACAGGAGGCATTTGAATATGGGGGATATTTTTTGATACTTCTTTTGGAAACCATGCAGTAAATATAAAAATATCATTCTCATTGTATCCTTTGATTAACAAATATAAGAAAAATGAATATACTGTTGTAACTAGACATACATTTTTATGTTCTTTAGACATGTTTATCCCTATTGTTATTAAAATTAAATTTTATCAATACTAAATTATTTAAACAATTATTTATATAATTTATTTTAAATTTATTTAAATTTAAATTTATTCTAGGAGTTTTATAATGGTAAGATTATACGGTGATAATGAGGATATTAACTCTGATAAAGTTAAAAACTTTTTTGCAGATAGGGCTAATCGTGAGTTGGAAAGTGATTTATCAATTGTTTTATTCCAGGATAAGGAAAATTCCGAACAAAGACATATTGAAGAAAAAAAATTATTACATGAACACATTGATGTAACCGGTAAAAAAGTTCTTGAAGTCGGCTGCGGAATCGGCCGTTGGGTTGAAGCATTATATGATAAATGCGAATCATACCTCGGAATTGATTATACTGAAGATTTAATTGAAATAGCTGAAAAAACTTATGACTATGACAACTGCAAGTTCCAGGTCATGTCTGCAACAGATATTGATGAAGATAAACTTTTAATTGAACCTCCATTTGATATTATTATTTTCAGCGGAGTTTTAATGTACATTAACGATGAAGATATAAAACTTGTTTTTGAAGAATTGAACCGTGTAGGTGCTGATGATAAAAAATTATTCATAATGGAGCCTGTTTCTCATATTGAATCAAGATTAACTCTTAAAGATTTCTATTCTGAAGGTTTGGAAGCAGATTATAATGCCATATACAGAACTAAAGATGAATATATGGAATTATTCAAAGGTTTGAATTATAATAATGTATTTTCAGATGACCTTTTTAAAGATTTAAGCGATCATAGTGAAACCCACTATATGTTTTTCGTAATTGAATAAGTGTGATATCATGTTAAATTTTACTGTTGGTCCTGTAATGAGTAGTGATGAAGTTTTAAGAATTGGTGGTGAGCAAACTCCATATTTCAGAAATGATGAATTTTCAGAGGTAATGTTTGAAAATGAGAAATTAATGACGGAATTTGTATATGCCGGTGAAAATTCAAGGACTGTTTTCATCACAGGTTCTGGAACTGCTGCCATGGAAGCTACAGTAATGAATGTATTTTCGGCTGAAGATAAGGTTTTGGTTGTAAATGGTGGTGGATTCGGTCAGCGTTTTGCTGATTTATGCAAAATCCACAATATTCCTTTTGAAGACATTAAACTTGACTTTGGCCAGGATTTAACACAAGATATTTTAAATCAATACTCTGATAAGGGATTCACCGGATTTTTGGTAAATATCTGCGAAACCAGTTCTGGAGTTCATTATGATTTGGATTTAATCAGCGATTTCTGCAATAAGAATGATATATTTTTAGTGGTGGATGCAATAAGCTCTTTTCTTGCAGATCCAATTAACATGAAAGAACAAAATATCAACGCATTTATAACAGGTTCACAAAAAGCACTTGCCTGTCCTCCTGGAGTTTCAATAGTTGTTCTAGATGAAAAAGCACTGGAAAGAGTTGAAAAAAATCCTGTCAAATCAATGTATTTTGACCTTAAGGATGCTCTTAAAAATGGTGAGCGAGGCCAAACTCCATTTACTCCTGCAGTAACTATTCTGCTTCAGATAAATGCAAGATTGAAAGAAATCAAAGCTCGAGGTGGGGTAGAAGCAGAAATTAAAAGAATCTCAAATTTAGCAGAAGATTTCCGCTCAAGAATTGAAGATTTGCCTTTGGAGATAAAATGCAAAAATTTAGGTAACGCAGTAACCAGTGTTTACACAAATTCATCTGCAAATGAAATCGTAAACACATTAAAAAAAGAGTATTCCATCTGGGTAAATCCAAGCGGAGGAGAAGTTGCTGATAAAATGTTTAGAGTAGGCCATATTGGTGATTTATCAATTCAGGATAACGACAAACTCATCGAAGCATTGCATGACTTAGAAAAAAGAGGAATACTAAAATGATTAAAGTAATAACCTACGGAACTTATGATTTGTTCCATTACGGCCATCAAAGACTCCTTGAACGAGCAAAAGAATTGGGTGATTATCTGATTGTGGGAGTTACAGCAGATGATTTTGACAAACAAAGAGGAAAAATCAATGTTAAACAGTCATTGATGGAGAGAATAGAATCCGTCAGAGCAACCGGACTGGCAGATGAAATAATAATTGAGGAATATGAAGGCCAAAAAATAGACGATATCAAAAGATACGGAGTAGATATATTCACCGTAGGTTCCGATTGGGTAGGTCACTTTGATTATCTAAAAGATTACTGCGATGTCATATACTTGGAGAGAACAGAAGGAGTATCAAGTTCCGATATCCGTTCCAAAAACAGAGGCGTTAATTTGGGTTTAATTGGTGAAGGTAATGTCTTAAAGAAGTTTTATGATGAATCCAAGTATGTCAATGGAATCAATGTTAATGCAATTTTTATAAGCAATGACTCTGAAAAGGAAGTTTATGAAAATGACTCTTTATTTTTAACTCACAGTTATGATGATTTGTTGAATGTGGTTGATGCGGTATTTATCATATCTCATCCCTCAAAACATTATGAGCATATTAAAAAAGCTTTAAATGCCGGAAAACATGTGCTGTGTGAGTCTCCAATAACATTAAACGAATCTGAATATGTTGAATTGGAAAAGTTAGCTAATGAGAAAAATCTGATTTTAATGGATTCTATCAAAACTGCTTATTCAACAGCATATAACAGATTATTGCTTTTACTTAAAGGTGGAAATATTGGGGACATCTACTCTGTAGATGCAACATGCACCAGTTTAAGAGAATTTGATGATAATTCATGGAACAGTATTACTTCATGGGCTCCTACTGCATTATTACCAATATTTCAGATTTTAGGCGTAAACTACAATGACATGACAATTAATTCACTGCTTTTAGATGATAAATCTAATTTTGATTTGTTTACCAAAATTGATTTTCAATATGATAATGCAGTTGCATCAATAAAAGTTGCAAACAGTGTTAAATCAGAGGGTGAACTTATAATTTCGGGTTCTGAAGGTTATGCATATGTTCCTGCACCTTGGTGGAAAACTGATTATTTTGAGTTAAGATATGAAAATCAGGAAGACAATAGAAAGTATTTCTATCAGTTGGACGGTGAAGGAATAAGATATGAACTTGTTGCCTTTGCAAAATCTATTGAACTTGGAAAAAATAATACATATATTGACTCAGAAGTTTCAAAAGCAATCTGTAGGGTTATGCAGGATTTTGAAAATAATAATTTCAATATTATTAAAAAATATTAATTTTTTGGGGATTTTATGACCAATCAGGATGAAGAGACTCTTAATCATATTAAAGAAATCGAATATATGATTTTAAAGGATTTCATTGAAATCTGTGATAATAATGATATCGAATATTACCTGATTTACGGAACACAAATCGGTGCGATTAGGCATCAGGGTTTCATTCCGTGGGATGATGATATTGATGTTATATTATTTAGGAAGGATTACGAAAAATTCCTGAAGGTCATGGAGGAAAATCCTTCAGATAAATACACTATTTTTGATTCAAGATATGATGATGAATATTTCTTCCAGTTTGGCAGAATGTCATTGAACGGTACTTATTGGGCAGAATATTGGGATAAACAGGTTTCATTTAAACTTGGAATCCACATAGATTTATTTATATTGGATAATCTCCCTGATAATAATCTTAAAAGAAAATTACATATTCAGAGATGCTATTATCTTGCAAGGTTATATTCAATTTCAGTTTTAAGATTTGACAACTATTCCAAAGTTCTAAATGTAATTTTAAATTTAACTCATAGCTTGATTAATGTATTACGTTTATCTCCAAAATATTTTCAAAAAAAGCTATATAAACTGTTTACAAAATATGAAAACAGCAGCAGCGGAAAGTATGTTACAGATTTGACATTGATGGAAAAGGTTACTTTTAAAAAAGAGGATTATAAACCTCCTAAAAAGGCTCAATTTGAAGATATTGTAGCAAATATTCCTAATGATGATTACAATACTTTAACTCCGATTTATGGAGATTATATGCAGCTTCCGCCCGAAGAAGACCGTGTTGCACATATTCTAAATGAAATTGATTTCGGCCCGTATTAATAATCAATAATTATATAAAAAATAACTGAATAAATTTTAATCATGGATAAAAAATCAGCATTTTTCATCATACTAAGTATTGTAATTCTTGCAGTAATGCTTTATTTTATAGGAATTGACAAGCTAATTGATGCAATTGAAGATGCCAATCTTTTAATATTGGGAGTAGCTGTCCTAATTCAGATTGGAACCTATTTCTTATATACATACCGCTGGCAGATAGTCAACAGTATTGCAGATATAAACGTCAGCTTTAAAAAACTCCTGCCGATTGTAATGGTGGGGCTTGCTGTTAACAACATCACACCGTCCGGACGTGGCGGAGGTGAACCTGTAAGGGCATACATTTTAGCTAAAGAACACGGTTATGATTTAAAAGAGACTTTCGCAACCGTTATTGCTGATAGAATGCTTGACACTTTTCCGTTTATTGTTTTAGCAATCATCACAATCATTGCAACTGTCCTATACTTTGATTTCCCGATGTGGCTTGAAGTCATTCTTGTCCTTTCAGTAATAGCTATCGTAATTATTCTGGGGATGCTGATTTACATGTGCATCAATGAAGGCTTTGGAGTTAGAGTCGAAAATCTCATTTTCAAGCTGACCCACAGATTCTACAAGAAAGGCTCTGAAAACCTTAAAATAAAAATCCATGAAAACATTTCAGGTTTTCAGGACACTATGAAAATGCTTATTTCAGACAGAAAACTCTTCTACTATACCATTCCGCTTTCATTTCTGATTTGGGTTTTTGAAATCCTAAGAGTTTATGTGGTATTTCTGGCATTCGGTGCAACACTCAATGTAATCGTCATCGGTGAAGTATTTATCCTTGCTTCTCTTGTCGGTATGATTCCGCTTTTACCGGGCGGTCTTGGTGCAGTTGACGGTTTGATGATGGGACTTTATTCAAGGGCAGGCTGTCCTCAGGGTCTTGCAGGACCTGTAACTTTAGTCGAAAGGCTAATATCATTCTGGATGGCATCAATAATAGGACTTGTAATTCTTCCGCATTACGGATCTTCAGTTCTTGAAAAGATTTCCATTGGAAATTCCGCCGAAGAGCTTGATAATTCAATTAATGAAGAATAGTTTTCTATTTATATTTTTTTATTTATTTTATTTTAATGAACTGTTTATTCATTTTTACCTATTTTTTTTAAACAATTCCATTTTTAAGGCAAATATAAAGCTTTTTAACCTTTCAATGATAAAGATATTTAACATAATTTATATAGGAAAATGGAAATTATGGCAGACAAAAATGAATGGGGCAGTAACCTGTCATTCATATTGGCAATGATCGGTTCTGCCGTTGGACTTGGAAATATTTGGAGATACCCGTACGTACTTTACTCTAACGGTGGGGGAGCATTCTACATCCCTTATATCGTGGCTATTCTTTTGATGGGAATTCCATTTTTGATTTTAGAGTATGGTGTTGGATACAATTTCAAATCTTCCTTTGCAAAGGCTGCAAGAAAGATCAACTCCAAATTTGAGTATTTAGGCTGGCTTTTACCAGTTGCTGTTTTTATGATTATGATTTACTACTCAGCTATTCTCGGCTGGGATGGAATATACATTATTTTAAGTTTCTTTAAAGGATGGGGAGCAGATCCGAACACTTACTTTACAACTACTTTGCTTCAGGCTTCCTCATCATACACAGGACTTTTGAATTTCATTCCTATTATTGCAGTTGCAATGCTTGTCGGTTGGGTAATTATCTGGTTTATATCTCACAGAGACCTTGAATCAGGTTTAGGTAAGGTGTCAAAGGTTTTAGTACCAGCACTATTTATAATTATGGTTATTATTGTCGGATTTTCACTGACATTGCCCGGCGCTTCTGTTGGACTTGCCGAACTCTTCCATCCGGACTGGTCACTATTGGGCAATTTTGAAATCTGGATGGCTGCATTCGGACAGATTATATTCTCATTGAGTTTAGGAATGTCAATTGCTTTTACTTATGCAAGCTATACAAAAGACGATGCGGATCTGATTACAAATACTATTTCAATTGCTTTTGCAAACTCTCTTTTTGAAAACTTTGCAGCATTGGGTGTATTTTCAATTCTCGGTTACATGTCCATGCAGTCCGGAACTGCAGTAGCTGACCTTGTAACACAGGGAACAGGACTTGTATTTATCGTATATCCTACAGTATTCAATGTTTTAGGTCAGTGGGCATATGTTTTAGGACCGCTGTTTTTCTTGACAGTTTATCTTGCAGGTCTTACAAGTATCTTATCAACAATTGAACCTTTATCCTTTTCAATCCAGAACAAGTTTGGACTCACAAGAAAAAGGACAATGACTATTTTAATCATCGTCGGTGCTTTGATTTCAATGGTTTATGCAACTTCATTCGGTGGAGACTTTTTAGGTTATGTTGATACATTCATCAACCAGATTGCACTTCTTTTAGGTGTTATCATTGAGTGCATACTCTTTGCATGGGTATTCAAGGCAGATAAACTCATTGACTTTTTAAACAAAAGATCAAAAACAATCAAGGTCGGCGGATGGTGGCTTGTTATTGTCAAGTATATTCTTCCGATATTTTTATCAGTTGTGTGGATCGGCGGAATGTTTGATGTTATTGCTGGGGGAACAATGGAACAGCTTGTATTTACACTTTTAACAGCAATGCTTTTATTTGGCGCTACACTGGTATTTACAATTTTACCTGCCAAAAACCCGGACTGGGATAATGCTGAAGAGAGAGTTTAAACTTTAAGTTAGATTTTTATCTAACTTTTTACTTTTTTTTTTTAATTAAATTGCTTTCATTGCGTAAAATTGTTTTTATTGTGTAAAATTGCTTTTCGAGTTTAGTAAAGTTTAAATACTAGTCATATCTATGTTTAATCATACAGTAGCACTTCAATAAGTATTAAAACTGATTTTTAACAGATTTTTAATTGAAGTTTTAAATCAAATTTAATATTTGGCCATATATTATGCTTTGATTTTAATAAATCGAAGAGGTATAATATGTTAGATTATACTATTGAGGATGCAAGAGAATATTGAAATCTTTTGATAGTTCTGAATTGAGATTGGATAGTCATGTATTGGATAATTGGTTTGAAAGAGATATAAATTGATTATATTTTTGAATGTTTAAATGATAAAATGCTTTTAAGTATTTCAAAAACAATGGAAAATCGTTTTAAATTAATTTATCCTCATGAAACTGTTAAATCACAGGATTTGTATATAATTATTGGGATTGATGACTTTGAAAGAATAACTGTTAAAACAGCTTATTCATTTTCTAAAACCAGGAGGCAAAGAGAACATGAGAGAAAATAACATTCAGGAAGTAATATGCAGATATGATGTTGCATCCGATATTTTAGGCGTTAAATCAAATAAAAAGTTTGAATATCGTGAAACTATTGAAATGGATGATGGTTTACTCTTGGATTTTGATGTTGATAATGTTCCGGTATCTTTAGAAATACTGGATGCTTCAAAAAGATTTAATCTTCCTTGCGAAAGTTTAAATAATATTGTCTTTTTTAAAATGGAAGTCTGTATAGAAGATAAATCCATTTCTCTAAAAGCTATTTTAGGTGTTTTAGTTGATAATGTTGAAAATATTCAAGACATTGAGTCATTCACAAGCAATCATAATCATTATCCAAATGGGATTAGTGAATTGGCTTTAATTTAGAAAAAACAGAATTTAAGGATATCTCATTACCATTAAGCATAATAAATGCCGACCATCAAACCCAGAATGCATAACAGTAGTATCAGAAGTATTGCTGTATCTTTCATATCCATGCTTTTAATTTTGTTGTTTGTAATATATAAAATGATAGAAAAGTTTTTTAACAATAACATTCAAACTAACAAAAGCAACTTAAAAGAGGTGATAATATGAAAGGCTTTATTGTAGTCGTTTTAGGCATTATTGCCGCACTATTGATTGTCGGCGGTGCTGTAGCCTACTCTTTTATGAATGAATTAGGTGTTAATATGGAAGATATCGATTCAAATACAATAGACAAAATAAAAGATAAAGTAAGTAATGTTGCATCTTCTGAAAGTTCAGATTCACCGTCTGCCTCATCATCAGAGGGCAGCAACATTGTAGATGAAGTAGTGAAATTCAACGCTCAAAACGGTGAAGGATATTACCGTGAAGTGACCTACTCCGACGGAGGATTCAGACAGTATGACACAGAATCCGGCGATCTGATAGGTTCATCCTATGATTCCGACAAGGATAAGCTTCCAAGCTTAGAATGATTGAAATGATACTGAAGGATTTGTTAAATCATTTTGAAATCGAAGAGGAATTTCCAGATTATCTTTTAAATCAAAGATTCAATGAGGTCTTTTTGGACGGAGACTTCACAAAAAAAGACAATAATTATGAAATAGTGATTACCACAAGACAGAATGTCACTCATCATATGTATCTAAAACCTGATGATGACTTTCCGGTCATAATAATGTCGGAGCTTCCGAACGGCTCTCTAAACGGGATGAAGTTTGGCCGAAGCGAAGATGACGTGGCATACATCAATGAACTGTAATTGCTATTATTTTTTTCTATTTTTTAAATTGCTTTTATTTAATAAAATTGACTTGTTTTTATTTAATTGTTTTAATCGGCTTAAATTGCTCTTATTTGATACTTAACCATTTTTATATTAGGTTAATCAATCTATAATTGTGTTTAAACATGTTTTCTGGGGCCTGGATTAAAATAATTAAAATCTTGGTAAAAATGACTAGTAAGCTCTCCGGTGAAGACGAAACCTACAAATACATATTCAAAAAGCTGGGTGTTCGTTTTTACACAAAATTAGGCTATGATGCTGAGTCAATTAAATTTAAAAACGTTGAACTGGTTCCATTGGCTCCCGATAACAGATATATGGATATCTTCATCGAAGTTGATGGAAAATATAACAGCAATGTTGAACTGCAATCATCGCCAGTGTATGATTCCAAAATGGAAGATATGTACAAATATCGCATATATTCCCAATCTGAAGATGGCATGCCGTTTAAAACATGTGTTTTTGCAACATATAATCCGAAGCATGGGATTGATAACATAGAAATTGACGGAGATATCAATTTTCATCCGGATTTCTACTATGCGAAAAACCAAATTGCAGAGGAAGTTTTAAATGTTTTGAACATAAAGTTAATAACAGGATTCCTCTTCTCGACACAGAAGCAATTGATTTGATAATCCTGCCGGATATGGGACATGACTTGGATATTAAGAAATTGCTTGAACGCTCTTCAGGATTGCTTGTAAATGCGGTAATTGAAGATGCAGACTTCCATTTGGATTTAATAGAATGTCAAAAGAAGATGCTGCAAAGATTTTTGAAAGTGGCAGACAGAAGTGAGGTGGAAAAAATGTTAAAATTTAAAGCCGAAGATTATGGCATCGAACCTAATGTAACGGGTATTGAAGAAGAAATCAATCTGGCTTATCTTGATGGTGAACGTGAAGGTAAACTTTCTATTGTTCGTAATCTTATTAAGTTAGGTTCTGATGATGAATTCATTTCAAAAGTCACAGGTCTTGATTTGGATAAAATCAGGTCTCTTAGATGAATGTTTATTTTAACATTCATTATTCTTTTTTTTATTTTTCGCTTATTTTTTAAATAGTATTATATAATATTTCCACTAAAAATTATAATATAATAATTTAATAATTTTGTTGATATCATGGACAAAAAAGAGTTAATTAATTCTGGAAAAGTAAAAAGCGTATTTACTACAGATAACGACGATGAAGTCATAATCGAGTTTAGAGACGACATGACTGCAGGTGACGGCGAACGTAAGGAAGTTATGAACAAAAAAGGTTCATACAATGCAATAATTTCCGCTAAAATATTCAAAGTTTTAGAGGAAAACGGCATCAAAACCCAGTTCATTGATCTTCCGGAACCTAACGTAATGCTTGCAAAAAAACTTGAAATGATTCCAATTGAAGTTATTGTAAGAAATATCGCAACAGGAAGCCTTGTTCGCAAATATCCGATTGAAGACGGTACCAAACTGGACCCTCCAATCGTTCAGATGGACTTCAAGGCAGACGAATATCACGACCCTATGCTCAACCGTTCAATCATAAAGGCGTTAGGCATTGCAACCGAAGAGGAAATCGACATCCTTGTTGAAAAAGCTTTAAAAATCAATGAAATTCTAACCAAATTCTTTGCAGATGCTGGAATCATTCTCGTTGACTATAAAGTTGAATTCGGAAAGGACAAAGACGGAAACATTCTTTTAGGTGATGAAATCTCACCTGACGGATGCAGATTATGGGACAGTGAAACCCTTGAAATGCTTGATAAGGAACTGTTCAGAAAAGGAAAAGACTCAGAAGTTATGGACGCTTACGTTGAAGTTTACAACAGAATTATTCCCGACGAGGAAAAGTTTGATTTTTAGGTGATTAAATGTTATTTGATATTGAAG
This sequence comes from uncultured Methanobrevibacter sp., assembly GCF_900314615.1. Taxonomy (NCBI): domain Archaea; kingdom Methanobacteriati; phylum Methanobacteriota; class Methanobacteria; order Methanobacteriales; family Methanobacteriaceae; genus Methanobrevibacter; species uncultured Methanobrevibacter sp. The sequence goes on from NZ_OMWA01000001.1 coordinate 118,362, forward strand.
TGAAAATTTCCCTTAAAAGCGGTATGTTAAACCCTGAAGCTACTCAGGTTGAAAGATCTCTTGATTTATTAGGTTACGAAGTTAAAAACGTTAAAACTGTTGAAACCATCAAATTCCAAATGGAAGGCGAAGACAGGGAAGTAATCAGAGAAAATGTAGTGGATATGTGTGAAAGATTACTCTGTAATCCTGTAATTCACGATTATAAGATAAATGTAATCCCACAGAACATGGCATGTGGCAAATAAGGTGAGAGAATGAAAATTGGTGTAATTAGATTTCCTGGAACAAACTGTGACAGGGACGTCGCACAGGCCATAGAACTGGCAGGACTCACTCCAGAATACATCTGGTGGAGTGAAGAGAATCTCACTGACTATGACGGCATTGTCATTCCAGGTGGATTTTCATACGGAGATTACTTAAGAGCAGGAGCTATGGCTTCAATCACTCCGGTCATTGACGGAATCAAATCATTGGTAAAAGAGGAAAAACCGGTTTTGGGAATATGTAACGGTGCACAGATTTTAGGTGAAATCGGACTTGTTCCTGGAATTTTCATAACTAATGAATATCCTAAATTCAACTGTGAATGGGTTGATTTGAAAGTAGGCACCTCAAGAACTCCGTTTACAAAAGCATTCAAAAAAGACCAGATAATCAGACTTCCTATTGCACACGCTGAAGGAAGATTCTACACTGAAGACATGGACCTTCTTAAAGACCAGGACCAGATTGTACTTCAGTTTGAAGGCAAAAACCCTAACGGTTCAATGGAAGCGATTACAAGCGTTTGTGACGAGTCAGGTCTAGTATGTGCAATGATGCCTCACCCTGAAAGAGCCTGTGAAGAAATATTCGGCTCAGATGACGGTTTAAACTTCTTTAAAGGATTTTTATAAAGTGATATAAATGGTAGTTTACTTAATTGGTGCAGGTCCTGGAGATGCTGATTTAATAACTCTTAAAGCAGTTAAAGCATTAAACAAAGCAGACGTTGTTTTATATGACTATCTGGCTAATGAAGAAATACTGGCTCATGCGCCTGAAGATGCTGAAAAAATATATGTCGGCAAAAAGGCAGGCGAGCATTATAAAACTCAGGATGAAATCAACGAGTTAATCATCGCACAGGCACAGGAGCATGAAAATGTCGTAAGGCTTAAAGGAGGAGACCCTTTTGTCTTTGGCCGTGGCGGTGAAGAAATATTGGCTTTAATGGAACATGATATCAAATTTGAAGTTATACCTGGTGTAACATCAGCAATTGGAGCACCAACTTCCCTGGGACTACCTGTAACTCACAGAGCGGTTGCAACATCACTTACAATTGTAACTGGTCATGAAGACCCGACAAAACCTGAAAGTCAGGTTCACTGGGACTATACTGCAGATACTTTAGTTATTCTCATGGGAATAGGCAATATTCGTGAAAACACTCAAGAAATCATGAAATATCGCTCAGCAGACACTCCTGTATGTGCAGTTGAAAGCGGAACTCTGCCTGATGAAAATCTGGTGTTCGGCACTTTGGGAGATATTGCAGATAAAAAAATCAATACTCCAGCCATTCTCATAATTGGTGATGTTGTAAAAATGTATCAGAAAATTTATGATTATCAAAGGTGATTAATGTGTGTGGAATTGTAGGTTGTATATTAAAAGAGGAAGATGATGTGGCCCCTATTCTTTTTGACTGCATATCCAAACTCGAATACAGGGGATATGACTCAATAGGTCTTGCTACATTTTCCGAAGATAAAATTCACATTAAAAAAGACAAAGGAAAAATCATTGAAGTAGATAAAAGTCTGGATTTAACCGACATGCCTGGAAGCTTCGGTATTGCTCATGTACGATGGGCAACACATGGTGATCCTTCCAAACTTAATGCTCACCCTCACGTTGATGAAGAAAATCGCGTTGCTGTTGTTCACAACGGTATTATTGAAAACTATCTTGAAATCAGAGAACAGTTAATCTCTGAAGGTCATGTATTCAAATCAGAAACGGATACAGAAGTAATTCCACATCTGATTCAGAAATTCATGGATGAAGGATTCGACCTGGAACATGCAGTAAGAAAAACAATTGGAATTATCGAAGGAGCATATGCTATTGCAGCAATATCAGTAAATGAACCTGACAAGATTGTTGCAACACGTAAGGATTCTCCTTTAATTGTTGGTCTTGGAGAAAACGGATATTATCTTGCATCCGACTCACCGGCAATATTGAAATACGCTAAAGACATAATCTATCCTGAAAAAGGCGAAATTGTCATCATAGACAGGGATGGTGTAGTTGTTCATGATGAATTCGACAACGTTGTCAACAAGGATATAGAAACCATCAACTGGACACCTGAAATGGCTGAAAAGGAAGGATATGACCATTTCATGATAAAGGAAATCAATGAACAGGCAACAGCCGTAAGAAATACTTTAACTCAAAAGGAAAACATTCAGGAAATAATCGATGATTTTGATGATATTCAAAGAATCTGCTTTGTAGCATGCGGAACATCATATCATGCGTCTTTAACAGGTAAGTATCTGATTGAATCCCTTGCAGGCGTTCCGACCGATGTAATTCTTGCATCTGAATTTAAATACTCAGCAAATACTTTAAACGACAAGACTCTGGTAATATTCATATCACAGTCCGGTGAAACTGCAGACTCCCTAAAGGCACTGGATGTTGCAAACAAAACATCAAAAACATTAGGTATAGTCAATGTTGCAGGATCAGCTATTACAAGAAGAGCGGATTATGTAATCCAGACTCAGGCAGGTCCTGAAATAGGTGTGGCAGCAACAAAAACATATGTTGCACAGCTGACTTCAATATATCTGTTTGCAGCGCTTTTATGCAAAAATCAGGAACTTCTTGATGAACTTGAAAAGGTTCCGGATTTCATTGACGAATCTCTAAAAGACATAGATTACGTCAAGGAACTTTCAAAAAGATATAACTATGCACGTGACTTCTTCTACTTGGGCAGAGGATATTCCTATCCGACAGCACTTGAAGGCGCCTTGAAACTCAAGGAAATTACATATATCCACGGTGAAGGATATGCTGCAGGTGAACTCAAGCACGGTCCTCTTGCACTGATTGATGAAGGAATTCCTGTGGTTGTAATAATTCCTCCTGGAGACAATTACAGAAAAACCATGAGTAATCTTGAAGAAGTCAAATCTCGTGGAGCTAACGTGCTGGCAATAGGTGCAAAAGGCGATGAATCTCTTAAAAGCAAAGCTAATGCAGTTATAGAAATAAATGCTGAAGTTAAAGAAATCATTGCTCCTCTGGTATATATCGTACCGTTGCAGCTGATAGCTTATTATATTACTCTTGAAAAAGGTCATGACCCTGACAAGCCTAAAAATCTGGCAAAATGTGTGACCGTGGAATAAGGTTTTTTGACCTTATTTGACTTTTTTTATTTTTTTCATTGTTTAATCTTTAAATCCGATTTTGGGATATTTAAACATTAATTTTTCCAATATTGTGCTCTACTGTTTAATTTATCGAAAACCTTTAAATATTACCTGGTCGTCTATTATTTTAAAGTCATGATGTTTCTCAATGTTTTCTTAACTATTGGTAATTATAAAAATTTCATTTTCAATCGGATATTGTCTTTTGTTAATAATTTCAATTACTTTAATGTATTTATACTATTTTTTAGATTATTTAACTTTATTTATTGTAAATTAGGCCTATTTGTGCTTTTTTTGAAAAACAAAAGCTTTTTATAGAAAAAGTGTAATAAGAAATATTACGAACAAATGTTAAATGGAGTTAACGTATGTTTAATAAAAAATTTAGTTTAGTTTTAATTACTCTGGTGTTTATGTTGTCACTGTCTGCAGTTGCAGCAGTTGATGCAAACTCAACCGATGATATAATTGCTGGAGAAGTTGATGAAGAGCCTCCATCGGGTAATGTTACTAATATTTCCGATAGTGAGGTTGTATTAACTGCTAATCCAAATGATAATTATGTTTTAAGCAGTGTAGATAACGGAAAATACTACAGTGGCGGAAGTTATGATTTTATCTTATCAAATAATGATAATCCTGTAGAAAATGTTTCTGTTTCTATCAGTCTTAACGGAGTTGTTTTTACTCAAAACACTGATGATGCCGGTAAGGTATCCGTTCCATTGGATTTGAAAGCAGGTACATATAAGATTTCAGCATCCTATGATAATGTCTCTGCAAACGATACTGTCAAGGTACTGTCTGTAGTGACTGGAAAGGATATAACTAAAACTTATAAAAGTACCACAAAATACACAGCCACTTTCCTTGACGGCAACGGCGCTCCCCTTAAAAATACCAAGGTCAAATTCAAAATCAACGGTAAGACTTATACCCAAAAGACCAATTCAAAGGGTGTTGCCAGTCTTGCTATCGATTTGAAAGTCGGAACATATACTGTATATGCAATTCATCCGGACGGATACAGAACTTCAAACAAGATTACTGTGACTACATCAGTCATTTCTAGTAATCTTAACAAAAGATATTTGAGTTCCAAGGTATTTTCAGCTACATTCTACGGCACCAACGGTAAACTGCTTTCCAAAAAGTATGTTACATTCAAATGCCATGGAGATACATTCAAGGTCAGAACAAATTCCAAAGGTGTTGCAGAGTTAAGTGTTATTTCATACCCGTCAACATTCAAGATTTATTCAATAAATCCTCAGACAGGTGAGAAAAAGACTAACACTATCAAAATTTCACCTACAATGACCGCAAGCAAGATGACAGTATTCTCCGATAAGACTTCTAAATTCAAAGTAAAACTTTATAAAAATGAGAAATTAGTTAAAAACGCTAAGGTTTATGTTTATATCAAAGGTGTGAAGAAGGTTGCAAAAACCGATGCCAACGGTGTGGCCAGTGTCAATTTCAAATTGGGCAAGGGAACATATACATTCGAATCATATGATCCATACACAAAATCAAGTATCGGTACTAAAATTACAGTTAATTTGGCTTCTATCAAGGCCAACAATATTGTAGCGCCTTCAAACAAGGTCTCAGTATTCACTGCAACCTTGCTCAAACAGAACGGTGATGTTGCCAAAAATACCAGGATGCAGATGACGCTTGACGGCAAAACATATACCATCAAAACAAATGCATATGGTGCAGCCAGCCTGTCTTTCAATCTCACTGAAGGAACTTACAATGTTGTCTGTAAGGATTTAAGCACAAACTACACAGTAACCAAAACAATAACTGTCTATGAATCAAATATTGGTACATCATATAATCAGTATGGTGTTTCAGAAGACGGATATTCTCTTTTGGCTATTGGTAGGGCTTCAGCTTCAGGTGAGCTCAGCAAATACGGTTATACATTCTATGTAACTGAGTTTGACAGAACCTGTCCGTACTGCGGAAGCCACAATCTCTACTGGAGTATTTTCTTTGCTGGTTCAGAAACCGCAAACTGGGGAACATTCCCTGCAACAGGTTACGGTGAAGGAAGCAGTGCAGAAGGTATAATAGTCTGTGCCGACTGTGACAGTGACTGGTCTGTATTCGGTCATAACCATGGAGGTTCCGGCGGTGATTTGACAATAATTACACCGACTGAATCATGTACTAAAGCCGATGCATATACCTTGAAAAGCGGAAATTATGTAGCTTCATAATTTTCCGGATTTAACTTTTTTCAATCTGTTTTTCATTTCAAGAATTCTATTTCTTGAATTATTTTTTTCATTTTGTTTTTCTGAGTAATTGTTTTCACATTCAACAATGTATGATGCTTCTTTTGATGTTGTTGACGGTATATTCATTTTTGCAAGGTTTCTCTCAACGCGCCTTTTGAGTTTTTCATCATCCATCTCGCATCCTAAAAATATAGGTGTTTTTACTGCAGATGATATTTTGGTGCTGTGGCGCGCTTCATGGCGCTCTTCAGTTCTTCTATCCAGAATAACATCACTGTTGTCATTTAAATCAGGGTCTCTAAACGGAATTCCAACATCAGAAAGTGCAATTCTTATCTCATCATTTTTTGGTAGTGATGTGTCGAGCATTAACGGGTTTGGACTAGCCAGAGTTCCACCCTGTTTTCTTCCGAATATCGGACCTCTTCCAATGTAGAAATCAGCTTCGATAAATGCGTCTCTGACGGGTGCTGCTGATGTGTATGTTGCAACAATACCGTCATCCTTTATTATTCTTCTAAATTGGGTGAAAAACTCAAGTGAAAACAGCTCAGGTGCCATGTTCTGACTGAAAGGATCTAGAAATATTGCATCATATGTGTTGTCCTTGAGACTTTGAACAGTCTGTCTGGCATCCTCGATGAATACATTGATGTTAATGTTTTCGGGAATTTGGGTAGTCTCGCCGCTTAATGTTGCATAATTCTGGCGAATAAGTTCCTCTTCAATGGCTTTTTTGGTAATGTCATGTGCTTTGATTGGGGATGGAACCAGAAGTCCGCATGCCAGTGTTGCTTTGGAAATCTCGACCATATCAATTGTGAGTGTTGAATCTGAGGAGTTTTTGATAAAATCATCAATTGCCGCTGATGAATTGTATCCCAATCCCGCACAGATGTCGAGAATAGCAATATCTTCATCGTAGTTGAACTTCATAGGTTTGATAAATTTCTCAAATGCCTCACTTATTGCACCTGTAGATGTATGAAGTGTTTCAATTTTATGATTTATTTCTTTTGAACTAATAGAATAAGATCCATCATCTGTTAAAACAAAATAATCGTTGTAAGTATCAAAAAAATTAACCCTTCCTTCAATATTTCGACTACTTTTTTCCTGACTAAAACATTCATTGACTAAATCAAAAATATCGTCGTTAATTACTCTGGCATTATTTTCGTAACTCATTTTATCTAGATTACTTTTTGATTTTTATTTTTTATAAATTTTAATCAGCTGCTGATTTAGTTTTCATCACTCATAATATCCTCAAATGAATATTTTTTCAGCGATATGCGATTGATTGATGTGTGATGGTTTGATGTGTTTTGTGATATTGAGTTAGTATTTTGTTTCAGTGTTAACTATGCTGCGTATTTCGCTTATTGGGATGTTTATCATTTCGGAAACTGTTTTGAGAGGGTAATTTTTTAATAATGAATCAATTATTTCTTTTTTACCGTTTTCTCTTTCTTTTTTTCTTATTTTTGCAAAGTCTCCTCTTTGTTTGATGTCTTCCACGCCGATCATCTCCATTAATGTTTCTTGTTTTTCAGGGTCAATGTATATGGTATGTTTAGATACATGCCTTTTGCAGTTTGTTTCGTTTCTTCTTTTGATGTTTTTTTAATTGTCTTTTTATTATTTGTGTGGTTGGTTAATGTGAGATGGTTTGGGGTGTTTTCTTGAAATTGATTTAGTATTCTGGTTTGCTGTTAACTATGCTGCGTATTTCGCTTATTGGGATGTTTATCATTTCGGATACTGTTTTGAGGGGGTAATTTTTTAATAATGAATCAATTATTTCTTTTTTAGCTCTTTTTTCAATGTTTTCTCTTTTTGCTTTTCTTATTTTTGCAAAGTCTCCTCTTTGTTTGATGTCTTCCACGCTGATCATCTCCATTAATGTTTCTTGTTTTTCAGGGTCAATGTATTCCAGTATGTTTAGATACATGCCCCTTACTATTTGCTCCATTTCCTCTTTTGGAATGCAGTGTTTCTTGTTTTTGATGTTGGTGCATACTTCTTCAATTATTTGGCTTTCACTTTCTCCAATGTCAAATAATGGAAATGTGGATAATAGTGTGCATTCCATTGATGTTAATTTGTGGTTATTTCTAAATTTATCTCTAATAATTTTTAAATCTTCTTGTTTGTTAATTTCTTTGGTCTTGATTATCTGAGGGTGAAACGTTATATCCAGTTCACTGTACTCATAGATTTCGCCGTATTTTGAAATAACGATGATAATTGAAATAACATCTGTTTTTTCTTTGCAGTATACCTGACGGTAGTAATCATAGACCTGTTTGAGATCTTTAGTTCTCAAAGTATTCTTTTTAAACTCAAAAATAATTATCTTTCCGGATTCCGTCAAACCTGCAAAATCAAGCTGGGAATCTAAAATTTTAAAGTTTTCCTTTTTGTCTTCTGATATTTATTCTGTAGGAATTGTATCGATTACTTCTTCATCAATACCTAAAATCTTCAAGATATTGTTCAAAAGATATATGAAGCATGCCTTGATGAAAAGGTCTTGATTTTTGGTGTTTTCAATGCTCATCAACATCTCCTCCATGATGATGGTTTTATTACATCATTTGTACTTATTATTTTAATTTAACTAATATATAAATGGTTTAGTTCGATTTAAAGGCAATTTAAGGCATCTAAAACAATTTAAATAAATGAAAGCAATTTTCATATCTTAAATTTTAACTTTAAAAATAAGCAAAATTTATATAATTTCTAATTTAAACTTTAAATTAAATTCTAATTTTAAAAAAACAAGTAAGGTTAATTAAATGTTTGAAATTAAAGCTAAAGATAATATGGGGCGTGTAGGAGTTTTAAAAACAAAACATGGTGATGTTAAAACTCCTGCACTGATGCCGGTTATTCATCCGCGAAAACAGGCAATTGATGTTGCCAAATACGGTGCGGATATTGTAATTACAAATGCATACCTGATTTACAAGGATGAAGAGCTCAAAAAAGAGGCTGTGGAAAAGGGACTTCATGAACTGATACATTTCGACGGTCCTGTAATGACAGATTCAGGATCTTTCCAGCTGTCAGTTTACGGGGATGTTGAAATCACAAACAAGGAAGTCATCGAGTTTCAGGAACTTATCGGGACTGATATCGGAACAAGCCTTGATATTCCGACAGCTCCTTTTGTTGACCGTGAAAAGGCAGAAAGTGATTTGGAAATCACAATAGAAAGGGCAAAGGAAGCTGTTCAGTTTAAAAAAGAAAACAATATTGAAATGCTTTTAAACTCTGTTGTTCAGGGCTCAACATATTTGGATTTAAGGCGTCAGTGTGCAAAAGAATTGTCTGCTTTAGATGCAGATTTATATCCTATCGGCGCAGTCGTTCCTTTAATGGAGTCATATCACTACAAAGACCTGGTCGATGTTGTAATGAACTCAATGAAGGAACTTTCAGATACCGTTCCACGCCATTTGATGGGAGCGGGACATCCTATGATATTTGCACTGTGCGTTGCAATGGGATGTGACCTTTTCGATTCAGCGGCCTACATTCTTTATGCTGAAGATGACCGCTTACTTTCAACCAGAGGAACATTCAAGCTTGAAAACCTTCAGGAAATGCCGTGTTCATGTGAAGTGTGCACCAAATACACTCCAGATGATTTAAGGGCAATGCCTAAAAAAGAAAGACGTGACCTGATAGCTCAGCATAACCTCCATGTATCCTTTGCAGAGCTTAGACTAATCAGACAGGCAATATATGATGGAAACCTGATGGAACTTGTTGAAGAGCGCTGCAGAGCTCACCCTGCACTTCTTGAAGCGGTAAGACAACTCGCAAACTACTCTGAAGATTTGGAAAAATACGACCCTAGAAGCAAAAAGTCAGCATTTTTCTACACAGGTCCGGAATCATTAGGTCGTTCAGAAGTACGCAGACACATGCAGAAACTGCGGGAAATGCCTAAAAAAAGAGATCTGGTAATTCTGCCGCCTTCCAGAAAACCTTACTCCAAATTCATTTCAGGAAAACTGGGTGAATTTTATGTATATGGCGAAGAGCATGAAATAGATGGGGACAACACTGACTTTATGGTCCTGGACATTCCGTTCGGACTCATACCTCTTGAAATCGATGAAGTTTATCCGTTAAGCCAGAGTGATGCTCCAAAAACACGTGATGTAGACAGCATTGAGTTTATTGAGGATTTCATAGATGAATTTGGTGAATACTATGATGAAGTTTTAATCCATCAGAGAATTGTCAGGGACTATGACATTGATGTATCTGAAAACAGCCTCTATTCAGGTGATGTAAGATACACCAAAGATGATGTTAAAAAGGTTAAAGCCATTGCAGACTATCAGTTCGGTATGGGTGCCGGTGAAGCTCTCTTTAAAGGCAACATTAACATAGAAAAGAGTAAAAAGACAGGCAAAATCAGACATATCTATGACGGAAAAATATTAATTGTCAATATGAGGGCATCAGATTCTTATTTAATCCTCTCAAAAGAAGGTGCAAAAAGGCTTCACGCTGCAATGCCTTTCCCTCAAAACAGGGTTGTAGTAAATGAGGATTCAGTGCCATTTGCACTTGATGGTAAAAGCGTATTCTCTAAATTTGTAGTTGAATGTGATGAGAACATTAGATCAAAGGATGAAGTGCTGATTGTTGATGAAGATGATAAACTTTTAGCTTATGGAAAATCCCTTTTGGGAGCATGCGAAATAGAGCAGTTTGAAACAGGTCAGGCTATCAAAACACGTAAAGGAATGAAGAAGTGATAATATGAGTGATAAAGATAAGGTAAATACAGGTCATCATATTGAAGATAAGGAACTTATTAAAAACGCAAGAAAACCTGTCGGTGAGCTTGGCCATCAGATTCTTGACAGGATGAACAAATCCCATGAAAGCATGGCTCAATGGGGAGTAAGCCATTTTGAAGTAGCTGAAGACAGCAAAATCCTTGATATCGGCTGTGGAGGTGGAAGAAATATCGAAAGATTTGCAGCGCAGATTTCCGAAAACGGAAGAGTAGTCGGAATCGATTATTCTGAAGTAAGCGTTGAAAAATCCACCAAACTTAATCAGGAATCAATTGACAAAGGAATTGTCAATGTTCTGCAGGGTTCTGTTTCAGACATGCCATTTTATGATGAAACCTTTGACATTGTAACCGGATTTGAAACAATATATTTCTGGCCGGATTTCATCAATGACTTAAAAGAAGTTAACAGAGTCCTTAAAAAGGACGGTCTTGTATTTTTCTGCAATGAAGCGGTTTACCGTGAAGGTCAGATGGAAAAATATGATGATCTGGTAGAACTTCTTGATATGAAAATCTATTCTGAAGAAGTATTGAAGGAATCTCTTGAAAAAACTGGTTTTAAGGATTTCAAAGCTTATATCAATGATGAAAACGATTGGATTTGTGTTACTGCACGTAAAATTTAAACATGCTCTTTGATGGGTTAATCTCATCAATATTATTTTTTTTTAATATTTCAATTTAAAAAATTTGTAAAAATGCAAACATTTATATATCATTAAAACATAAGTTTATTTGTTGTTAGTTTTCATGCGGTGTTAGTCCAGCCTGGTTAAGACTCTAGCCTGCCACGTTAGAGACCCGGGTTCAAATCCCGGACGCCGCATTTTTTATATATTTATGCAGTTGTGGTATAGTCTGGTTATTACTTGGGCCTTCCAAGCCTACAACCCGGGTTCGAATCCCGGCAACTGCATCTTGAAATTAATTCTTTTTTTAAAATTCTTATTTTGTTTAAAAAATACCTATTTTTTAGTTAGTTTTATATAATAATAAAAATATAATATTTATAATTAAATTAAATTTTAATGTCGTTTAAGATTATTATTTAAGGTGATTTAATGGTAGGAATAGTAGGATATGGTGCACATGTGCCATCTTATAGAATTAAAGTAGAAGAAATAGCTAAAGTATGGGGAGATGACCCAGTAGCTTTATCAAACGGATTGGTTGTTAATGAAAAGTCCGTACCTTCTGCTGATGAAGACACTGCTACTATTGCAGTAACTGCTGCTAGATATGCGCTAGCAAGAGCTCAAATTGATCCAAGTAAAATCGGTGCTGTTTATGTAGGTTCCGAATCTCATCCTTATGCGGTAAAACCGACTGCTTCCATTGTTGCTGAAGCGGTCTGCGCAACTCCAAAGCTTACTGCTGCGGATTTGGAATTCGCATGTAAGGCTGGAACTGCAGGTATTCAGATGACTATGGGTCTTGTAGAATCCGGAATGATTGAATACGGTTTAGCAATCGGTGCTGATACTTCACAGGGTGCTCCTGGGGATGCTTTAGAATACACTGCATCTGCCGGTGGTGCCGCTTATATTATCGGAAAAGAAAATACAATAGCTGACATTAACCATACATGCAGTTTTACAACCGATACTCCTGATTTCTACAGAAGAGAAGGTCAGGACTATCCTTCACACGGTGGACGTTTCACTGGTGAACCTGCTTACTTCAAACATGTTTTAAGCACAGCAAAAATGCTTTTTGAAGAAACAGATACTAAACCTGAAGATTATGATTATGCATGTTTCCACCAGCCTAACGGTAAATTCTACCTTAGAGCAGGTAAGAAATTAGGATTTACATCTGAACAAATCAAACAGGGTCTTTTAACTCCTAATATTGGAAATACCTACTCAGGTGCTGTACCATTGGCATTATCCAATATTTTGGATGTTGCAGAACCTGGCGATAATATTTTCGTTATTTCCTACGGTTCAGGTGCTGGAAGTGACGGTTTTACAATAACTGTTAAAGATGAAATTAAAGAAAGAAGAGATTTAGCTCCAAAAACACAGGACATCATTGATGATAAGACATATGTTGATTATGCTGTTTATGCTAAATTCAAAGGTAAAATTAAAATGTAAGGGGGCTTTTTAATGAGAGATGTTGCGATTATAGGAGTTTCACAAACAAAATTCGGTGAATTATGGGATAAATCCTTTAGGGATTTGATTGCTGAAGCTGGTGTAAAAGCTATTAATGATGCTGAAATTGACGGTGCGGCTATTGAAGCACTATTTGTTGGAAATATGTCCTCTGGATTATTTGTAGAACAAGAGCATATTGCAGCACTTATTTCTGACCATGTAGGTCTTAATCCAATACCTGCTACAAGAGTTGAAGCTGCTTGTGCATCAGGAGGTTTGGCATTAAGACAGGGAATCATGGCAGTTGCATCAGGTTTCCATGATGTGGTAATTTCTGCAGGTGTGGAAAAAATGACAGATGTCGTTGACGCTACTCCGGCTATTGCTACTGCATCCGATCAGGAATGGGAAGCACAGCAAGGGGCTACATTCCCGTCATTATATGCAATGATTGCAAAAAGACACATGTATGAATACGGAACTACCCGTGAACAGCTTGCACAGTTTTCAGTTGTAAACCATAAGAATGCATCCAAAAACCCTAATGCTCAGTTCCCATTTGAAGTGAGCGTTGATAAGGTTATCAACTCTACCATGGTAGCAGATCCTTTAACACTTCTTGACTGTTCTCCTGTAAGTGACGGAGCAGCTGCAATTGTAATGGTGCCTGCTGAAGATGCAAAAAAATACACTGACACTCCAATTTATGTAAAAGCTTCTGCACAGGCTTCTGGAACATTAACATTACACGACAGAAAAGATATCACTACCATTGAATCTACAAAAGTGGCTTCCAGAAAAGCTTATGAAATGGCAGGAGTTACTACTAAAGATATTGATTTAACTGAAGTTCACGACTGTTTCTCCATCAACGGACTTTTAGCTGTTGAAGATTTAGGATTCGCTGAAAAAGGTAAAGGGGGAATAGCTATTGAAGAAGGTCAAACTGAAATCGATGGTGATTTCCCAATCAACACTTCAGGTGGTCTTAAAGCACGTGGACACCCATTAGGTGCTACTGGTATCGCTCAGGCTGCTGAAGTTGTATGGCAGCTCAGAGGAGAAGCTGGCGGAAGACAAGTGGATGGTGCAGAAATCGGTATGACTCACAACATTGGTGGTACCGGTGGTACTGCAGCTGTACACATTTTCGGAAGAGATTTATAATCTCTTTTACTTTTTCTTTTTTTATGATACTTAACACTGGTTCAAGAACGGATATTCCAGCTTTTTTTCACAAATGGTTCCTAAATAGGGTCAGTGAAGGTTTTGTTTACTCAAGAAATCCCTATAATGACCAGATTTATAAATATACTTTTTCTCCCAAAAATGTTGACTGCATGTGTTTCTGCTCTAAAAATCCGAAGCCATTGGTTAAACACATGGATGAACTGTCTGAGTATAAGCAGTACTGGTTTTTAACAATAAATCCCTACGGCAGGGATGTTGAAGTCAATGTTCCTGGTTATAAATCGGTTATTAAAACATTCCGGAAAATCTCTGAAAATGTAGGAACAAACGCCATTGCCTGGAGATATGACCCTATTTTTATAACTGAAAAATATGATTTGGATTTTCATATTGACAAGTTTGAGGAGATTTCATCTGAACTGGCAGGTTATACTCATGACTGCACAATAAGTTTTATTGATTTGTATCAGAAGGTTTTGAGGAATTTTCCCGAAGCAGATGAGGTTACCACTGAAGAGCAGCTCATTATTGGTGAGAATTTTTCAAGAATTGCCCGTGAAAATGATATCTTAATCAGGACATGTCTTGAAGGAACACTGCTTGATCAGTTCGGCTGTGACTCATCGGGATGCATGACCCAGCATGTGATTGAAAAAGCTATTGGAAATAATTTGAAATTGCCTAAAGGAAAATACAAAAACCGTGAATGCAACTGCATATTTGGAAGGGATATTGGAGCATACAACACCTGCATGCATGGCTGTAGATATTGCTACGCAAACACCAACATGAAGCTAGTCAAAAAGAACCAAAAGTTGCATAATCCTGATTCACCTTTGCTAATCGGTGAAGTTAATGATGGTGATGATGTAAAGGAAGTTAATGAACCTAGCTATATTGAAACTCGCGAAAAAGTTCTACCACTTAAGCGTACTTTTCAATCAACTTTGTTATAAAATTTTATTTGCGTTTTTTTGAGGCTATTTTATGTCATGAATTTTTTATTCAGTATACTTTTTTGTTATTGGATTATTAAATAATTGCTTTGATTATGAAAAATTGTTTTGGTTTTGAAAAATTGCTCTGAGTTCGTTATTCGATTACTTTTCAAATGCTCTCTCTTATTTTTTATATATGGGTAATTATATATGATATATTATTCAATTAAATGTGATTTTAATTGTTGTTTTAAAAAAGAGTAGATGTTTTTTTTCATTTTTTTTAGATATGAATGAAAATGGTATATAATGATGGACTGGAGGAATGAGATTTATGGGTGAGTATATTCGAGGTGTGGTTGTTAAGCTTCATTTAACTCTTGAACAAGAAGTCATGTTTAAACAAAACTATGGTTGTACTCGT